>JANOBN010000127.1:0-1641 GCA_031411675.1 Bacteroidota bacterium
AGCATTGAGTGTACTTGTTTCGGTTGGCTATGAAGACGGTCATGTTTTTGAAGAAAATAATGCCGTCAAATTGACACCACAAGAGTCTGTTGTGCCTTTGATTGACTATGAAGCGGCTGCGCAACAACAGCAATAAACAGGAGACATGCCAAATTTTGCATTAGGGTTCATTTTTAATGTCTAACTCTGTCATTTTTCTAAAGCCTCCCCAATATTTTTGGCTGTCTACAATTTAACCACTTTTATAACATTAATACTATTTAATGATGTCACTCTTAAAAAATACACTCCAGTTTGAAAATTTTGAATATCTAATTGTTGCTCATAACCATCCAATCCCTTTTGTAAGATTATTTGCCCATTTACATTAATAAGAGACATCTCAACTTTATCTTTGATATTATATATGTCAGATTGAATAGTTAATTGACCGTTTGTTGGATTAGGATAAACTGATATGTTCATCTTATTTAATTCTTTCGTTCCCACTGTATTTTTAAATACTGTTTTTGCGGTATTCGTAACTACAGGAGGGTTAAAGTCAAAGTAAATAGCTACTTTATTAAGGATACTATCGTTTAAAAAAGGCATTTTCGTTGGGTCGTTCTTTATTCGATATCTTAAAAAACCATGACTTTCTTTTTCGTTACTTGTAGAATCTGGTAAATTTATATCATCAAAAGTCCATTTAACAATATTGAAATTTCTAATTTTTCCGCTGTCTGGAACTAATTTCATTTCATAATTATGACTATTCCCAATCATTTCTAAAGCAGAAATATCTAATTTCTTATTTATCGTATCAATGACTTCTACACGAATCGCCTCTGCGTTTCCAGTATTTTGGAATCTAATTAAATATTCTAATGGTGTAGCGACCACTTTATTGGTAGTTGGAATTTGAGTTTTATTTACTTGTATATCATTGGGGTCATATGAACCACGTACAACAATTTTATTGGTTTCAATATTATTAAGCTCATTATTATCAATGAGATTACTTAAACTTCCTTTAGCTGTATCTTGTACAAATGTATTTAGAACAGCACTAGGAGAGACCCCAAGTGTAATTTTAATGTTTCTGTATTCAAATGGACGTAGGTCTGAAAAATCCCATTCAATATTTTTATTTCCAATATTTTTAGGTGGTATATTAGAAGAAATGAAGTTTTGTTTATCATCAATTGTAAGGCTGATAGTTCCTTTTAAAACGCTTGTACCGATGTTTCTATATGTAACAGTTGATACAGATTCGAAACCTGGGCGTGCAAATCCAGGATTAATATTCACCGATAAATCGTTGGTACTAGTACCATTCTGTATTGCAAAATCTTGATTTTCGTTTGATTGCCCCCTTGAAGACGGTGTGGTAATAGTTATACTTGAAGGTACAATTTTGAATATAGAAATGGGTAAAATAGGACTAAAAGTATATGTTTTTAGTGAATCTCCAAGCAAAATAAATTTGCCTAAAGAATCAGTAAAAGTTGAAAGTTGTCCATCGGAAGAAGTTATAAATACATTACGAGCATTTGGTTCATCTATGTTTTGAATCTTATCATTATTGGAATCAAAAAAAACTTTACCATAAATATTGGCAGCGAATTGACAGTTATTAGGGTTATCTGGTTTACAGATTTT
>JANOBN010000128.1:0-6230 GCA_031411675.1 Bacteroidota bacterium
TCCGGTGTTTCAATCTCCACAGTAGTAAATAAACCGCCTTTATTTTTTACAGGACCTTCCAACTTAAAGCGGATAAAGTTTCCCTTCTTATTTTCAACAGTATTATTTTTATATAGAAAGGCTTCATCATTAAGATTATTAACTACTAATTCCAAATCACCGTCATTATCTAAATCAGCATAAATAGCCCCGCTGCTCCAGGAAAAATCATTCATACCTGATGCGGCACTTTGATTACTAAAAGTGAGATTGCCGTTATTGTGATAGAAATAATTTTGAATTTTTACTGAAGGAATTCCATTAAGTAATGCTAAAGCTTCTTCGTCTGACTGCGCTTTAAATATTGATTTTCGTATAGAGTCAGCCTGATAAATGGAAAAATCCAGATTGGTAACATCACGGAAGTATCCATTGGTTATATAAATATCTTTCAGTCCATCATTATCCAGATCTACAATTAATGGTGCCCAGCTCCAGTCAGTAAAAGGCACTCCTGCCAGATAAGAGATGTCGGAATAACTTTCATTACCGTTGTTTAACTGCAATACATTTTTTACATATTGGTAACCTAATCCATAATCCACACGCTTATTGAAATTATCGTAATTACCCGGACCAACCAACTGCTTTTGTCGTACTATTGATTCGGCCATCATGTCAACCACCATAAGATCAGCGAAACCATCATTGTTTATATCAGCATAATCAGAACCCATGGAAGAATAACTTGTATGCTTAAAAAAGTCATTGAACTTATTGGTAAAAGTTCCGTTTTTATTATTGATATATAAGAAGTCCGGTTGATGAAAATCGTTGCAGGTATATATATCCGGATACCCATCATAATTAAAATCATCTATTATGGCACTTAAGCCAAATGCATAGGATCCTAATCCTGCCTGAATAGTTTTGTCAATATATTTTCCATTTTCATTTGAATAATAACGATAGCTAACATAGGTACGTTGTGTATCCATTACTGCCGCCAATTTACCGGATTTATCATAGGCTAGAGTTACATTATTTGCCTGGTGCATTTCTCTGGGGTGATTAAGCAGGAATAAATCAAGATCCCCGTCCAGATCCATATCATTAAAATATGCCTGAGTATGATAACTTGCATCATCAAGGCCATATTCCTTAGCTTCATTAGTAAAAGTCAAATTGCCGTTATTTATATATAAAGCATTTCTGCGGTCCTGTGGCGCGGCTGCTGCAGATTTACAAACATAAATATCAAGAAAGCCATCATTATTAATGTCAATCATAGTTACCCCTGTATGATAGCCCACATCAGCTGCAATTCCGGAAGAAACAGAAATATCTTTGAACTTCAGATTACCCTGATTTAAAAATAATTTATTCGGAAGGATACTGGATGTAAATATAAGATCTGTTAAACCATCATTATTAATATCACCGGCGGCAATGCCACCACCATTGTACAAGTATTCATAAGAAAAAGCATTAAAATCTTTGGTTTCTTCCAGGTAATTTATAAATTTTAAACCGGAAGAATCGGAAGGAATTCTGGTAAATAAATTTTGCGCGGCTGCAACATTGAAAGCACCAAGAAGGGCTATAGAAGGAAGTAATTTTTTTAGCATAGTTAATTTCCTGTTGCATGTAAACGACGAAGTACAAGTTTTCCTACTTCATTTCCCTGATTAGCACCATTATCAAGTGCAGGCATAAAGTGTATTCCTCCGTAAAAACGGCTTAAGGAAGCTTCCCTTGCAGCATCTTTAAAGGAAGGGAATGTTCTTGCAGGCAGATTGATATATATCTCTGATGAATCAGTAAAAGAATAAGGTTGTGGTATTAATTCAGTTAAAATGGTGGATGCAGTTGCGGAAATTACACTGTGCCCGCTCGGGTATTCCGGAAACGGAGGTGTTTGGATGAAAGGCTTGAATTTGGGATCAATTAGTCGCTGTATATATGTTTCAGGCCGAATGGTGCTCAATATATATTTCTCTGACCAGCAACTGATAAAGCCATCATACAATCCTATGGCAACTAATGTATATGCTTGAGTTGTTTTTAATTCATTTAACGAAAGATTTGTACAAGCCTCACCGGTAATTTTTAGCCAATGACCACCCGGAGATATTTTATGTACAAATACGGTAATATGTCCCTGTGGATAAGAAATGTTAGGATTGCAATCCCAAAATGCAGCGATCGATTTTTTTGTAGTATCCAATTTAAGGGCTGTTTGATATACATGCATTGCGTCTTTATAAAATTGTGAATCTTTTTTTTCACTGTACGCAACCGGAGGGATCGGTTTTATTTGTGTACAAGAATCCATTACTAACGGCCGCATCTTTGACCAGTTTGGTTCAACTGCGTTGGTATATTCCGGAGCAGTAGGTCTCCATTTATCAAGCCCTTCCTGCAATTCATAACGCTGCATGGTTTTTACCGTCACATAATTATCTTTCATCATCCACTCTATGATCTGTGCACCAGCCTTACGTCCGTATTCAACAGATGCCTGTAATAATTCCTCATTATTAATTAAGCTTGCCCATGTTTGCTTTTCCTTCTCTTCAAAATCGGTAATCATGTACTCTGAAAAAACCAATTTTTTAGCAACCGTTGTAAATGCAAATTCTGCAGCAACAGAGTAATTGATGTTTGCTTTTTCCAGTACAAGAGCCGGCAGATGTTTAATGCCTCCGCTTAGTGATTTCAACTCCGGATAACCCTTTGCTAATACTTCATATGCAGCTATGTTAGGATAAACATAAACCCTGCCGGCAACAGGAGGAGAAAACAGATCTTCCATAACAATATCAATTAACTTCTCATTACAACGGTAGAGGTAATCAGCATTGTTTTGTGCAGAAAGATTATTGCATAAGAAAAACAAAGCAAATAAGAGGAGGACTTTTTTCATGGTTGAATTTTAATAATAAATATCAACTGTTAACACTCCGGCTTACGATCAGAAGGAGCTAATCGAAACTTTAAAATCCAGTTTAAATATACATTCGACTGAGGTTGTCGTAGTATGCAAATATCTAAAAAAAAGACGTTGGAAATATTTGTAAAACGATATCTGCTGTTAAGTATGTATTTATGTGATTGCTGTTTTTAAGAAGAGTATAATTTGAAGATAAACATTGATTTATGGTATATACAAGGACAACAGAAGAGCGCCATAGAAAGGGATGGAATTGATAAATTCTAAAATATGACTGCTGCCAAACCTTTTATCGCAACAAGAAGCACATTTTATTATTAATTCTCCCTTACCTTCCTTAACTTTGCGCCTTAGAAAGGTTAAATGAGCGATTTTCTTCACCATGAATGTGGCATTGCCCTGATCCGGCTGCTGAAACCCCTTGATTTTTACATCAAAAAGTATGGTACGCCTCTGTATGGGGTCAATAAACTGTACCTTTTAATGGAAAAGCAGCATAATCGCGGTCAGGATGGTGCCGGGGCAGCTTGTATAAAGTTCGACGTGGAGCCGGGTAGTCGTTATATCAGCCGTTACCGTTCTGTGGAGAAGAACGCTATTCCTAACATTTTTGGACGAATTATGGAGCGATTTGAGGAGGCCGGAAAACAGGGACAACTTCATAATTCTGAATGGTTAAAGAAAAATGTACCTTTTGCGGGAGAGTTGCTCATGGGTCATCTTCGTTACGGGACTTTCGGAGGGAATAATATGGAAGCCTGTCACCCTTTCCTGCGCCAGAATAACTGGATGACCCGGAATCTGGTAATGGCCGGAAATTTTAACCTCACCAATGTAGAAGAACTTTTTCAGGAATTGGTGGAGTTAGGACAGCATCCAAAAGAGAAAGCCGATACTGTTACGGTAATGGAAAATATCGGTCACTTTTTAGATGAGGAAAATGAAGAGTTGTATGCAAAGTATAAAGAGCAGGGATATAGTAAGCAGGATATTTCACCACGCATAGCAGAAAATGTTGATATCGGACGCATTCTTCGTCGCTCCTCTAAAAATTGGGATGGCGGGTATGTAATGACAGGACTTATGGGTCATGGTGATGCATTTGTGCTGCGCGATCCTTCCGGTATTCGGCCGGCATTTTTTTATTGTGATGATGAAGTGGTAGTAGTAACCAGCGAACGCCCACAGATTCAAACTGCGTTTAATGTTCCGATAGAATCAGTTCAGGAAATTAAACCCGGTCATGCATTAATCATTAAGAAAAACGGTAGTGTTAAACAGGAGCTGATTAAAGATCCGTTACCGAAAACATCATGTTCCTTTGAACGTATTTATTTTTCAAGAGGAAGTGATACCGATATATATAAAGAACGTAAAGAGTTGGGAAGAAAATTATGTCCGGCTACTCTTGATGCCGTTGATCATGATTTAAGAAATACTGTTTTTTCCTATATTCCGAATACGGCAGAGGTTGCTTATTATGGCCTTATGCATGGCATGGAAGATTATCTGAGGGAAGTGCAGAAAAGAAAAATAAAAGCATTAGGCGCAGCGATTACCGACGATAAACTTCAGGAGATATTATCTATAAAACCCAGAGGAGAAAAGATTGCCATTAAAGATGCAAAGCTCCGCACTTTTATAACCAATGATGATGACAGAGGTGAAATGGTAACACATGTTTATGATATCACCTATGGTACCATCAGAAGAGGCATTGATAATCTGGTTGTAATTGATGATAGTATTGTGAGAGGAACCACATTAAAAAACAGCATCATCAAAATGCTGGATAGATTAGGGCCTAAAAAAATTGTAGTAGTTTCTTCCGCACCACAAATTCGTTATCCTGATTGTTATGGCATTGATATGGCGCGCAACAGCGATCTGGTTGCATTTCGAGCTGCAATTGAGTTGCTGGAAGAAAATAATATGGAACAGGTAATTGACGAAGTTTATTTGATGTGTAAAGAAGTCGTCAATAATCCGGAGGCCGAGTCAATAAATCATGTTAAGAAAATATATAAGCCTTTTACAGCGGAGCAGATTTCTGATAAAATAGCAGATATTATCCGGCCGGAAGGACTTCATGCGGAATTAAAAATCATCTATCAGAAAATTGAAGATATGCATGAGGCTATTCCCGGACACAGTGGTGATTGGTATTTTTCCGGTGATTATCCTACACCGGGAGGAAACAGAGTTTCCTGCCGCGCATTTGTGAATTATATTGAAGGCATTAATCAGCGGGCATATTGATATTTTTTAAGCAATACAACTGTAAGGAGAACTTTGTTGATTAGTCCCATTTAGTGGATTTTGATTCTGATTTAGTCAGTAGAATAGTACTGTTTATCTGACAATGATGAACAATCGTCTAACAATACAAATAAATGACTCTTTTCTTTTAATGTTGAATTACATTTGTTTTTATAACGAATTAATTTAATTCCAAAAGGAGTGAATTCCCCGCTTCTTGAGGCGCCTTATTCAAATAATTATTTGTGATGCTTCGTTGCTTGTGGCGGGGTAATTCACTTCACCAACCTCCTAAAATCACATCTTATGAAAAATCAATTTATAGCCATAGTGCTATTGTTTTTTGTACAACCATTACTGGCTCAACATGAACTTACCATGCCCGAAGCCAGTCCGGCCGCAACAGTAATGCAACGCATTGGCTTAACAGATATCACCATCAGCTATCATTCGCCACAGGTAAAAGGAAGAGCAGTTTGGGGAGGCCTGGTTCCTTACAATGAAGTATGGCGTGCAGGAGCAAATGAAAATACGGTAATCACTTTTAGTACCGATGTTAAAGTGGAAGGGAAAAACCTGCCTGCAGGAACTTATGGTTTGCATATGATACCTACGCCAAAGGAGTGGACCATTATCTTTAATAAAAATGCGGCTGCATGGGGAAGTTTCTTTTATGATCAAAAAGAAGATGCACTGAGAGTAACCGTAAACACAGAACCGGCAGAAATGCAAGAGTGGTTGAGTTATACATTTAGTTCACTGCAGCCCGAATCTGTTACAGCACTTCTTCGCTGGGAAAAATTGGCAGTGCCTGTTAAAATAGCTATTGATGTAAATGAGGTAGTTTATAAAAATATGCAGAAGGAACTTACTAATATCAACGGATTTTTTTGGGAAGGCCATAATCAGGCAGCAGCATATTGTTTGCAGAAAAACATTCATTTAGATCAGGCAATGGTATGGGTAGATCGTTCTATTGAAATACAAAAAAACTTTACCAACCAGAATACCAAATCAAAATTATTGGCCAAACAAGGTA
>JANOBN010000129.1:0-2518 GCA_031411675.1 Bacteroidota bacterium
ATGAGTTCTTCAAGGACCGAATCGACAACCCGCTCATCCGCTCAAAGGATTCATCATGAAGATCGCCGTCATCAACTTCTCCGGCAATGTTGGCAAGACCACCGTCGCCCGCCACCTCCTTGCGCCGCGCATCCCCGGCGCCGAACTGATCGCCGTCGAAAGCATCAATGCCGAAGAGGGCCAGACCCAGTCGGTGCGCGGCAAACAGTTCGCCCACCTGCAGGAATACCTGCATACGGTCGACAACGTCGTCGTCGACATCGGTGCCAGCAACGTCGAGGATCTGCTGGACCTGATGCATCGGTACAGCGGCAGCCACGAGGACTTCGACTGCTTTGTCGTTCCCACGGTGCCCGCCTTCAAGCAGCAGAAGGACACGATCGCCACGCTCGTCGAGCTGGCACGCATCGGCGTTCCGCCCGACCGGCTGCGGATCGTCTTCAACCAGGTCGACGCCGCCGCGGACGTGTCCGAGGTCTTCGAAGCGATGCTCGGGTTCATCGAGCGAGACCCGATCGTGACTGCGAACCCGGCGTGCCGGATGACCGTCAACGAGGTGTACCAACTCGTGAAGGGAACCGACTCGAGCCTGACTGAGCTGACCCGCGACCAGACGGACTACAAGGCGCTGATCAAACGGTCCGCCGACACCCAGGAGAAGGTGGCATGGGCGCGCAAGCTGGCGACGCGCCGGCTCGCCTGCGGAGTCGTCCCCGAGCTCGACGAATGCTTCGCGGCACTGGCGCTGTCATGACACGCGTCGTAGTGCGGGCCAGGACCGCCGCCCCTCCAGTCCACGGTGTGGCGACCGATGCGTTGCCGCGAGCCACGACGGCGCGCGAGGCGCTCATCGCCGAGATCATCGGCGATCTGTGGCGCCTGGTCGATCGCATCGATCCGCTGCTTGCCGCGATGGAAGAAGCCACGGACAGGCTGGCCAACGCAAAGGCCGACTTCGATGCGGGATCGAGCAAGTTCCAGGGGCAGGTGGAGGTCTTCACCGAACGCGCCAAGGGCAGCATCGTCCAGCACGTGCATCACCGCACCGCAGAGATCGCCGCGCAGTCGAACGAAGCGCAGGTCCAGGCGATGCGCAAGTCCGCTCGGCTGATTTTCGACGATGAGGTCGGACCGACCTTGCGGCGGCTGACCGAGGCGCTGCGTCGGATGGTCGATGCATCCCAACGTCCGTGGGACGTGTGGCTGACCCACTCGGCGACGGCGATCGTCTCGGCGATCTCGGTGTGGGGCGTGACCGTCTTCCTGCACAAGTAGCCGGGACCGCAGGCCTCGAGGGCCGAGGAACCGGCAACCGCGAGCCGGCAGCGCCGGCGAGCGCTCGCCATGCACACCGAGGCCCGTCGCCACGGATCGTCGACGAAGTGGAACAAGAGGGCGACCGCATCCCTGCGGCCGCCCGGTTCTCAGCGCTTGATCTTGCGCATCTCTTCAGCCAGCACCCACAGTGCCCGGTTCAGGCTCACGCTGCGATCGATGCTGCCCACGGATCGCGTCTGCATCCGGCGGCCCTGCACGCTGCGGCCCCGCTGGCCTCCCCTGAGCATGTTCTCCTGCAGGCGATTCATCGAAACCCACAGGCTGTGCCCGAGGTCTTCAGGTCGGCGCGCCTCGAGCAGTTGCTCCGCTGTCACCGGCGCAGGCGGCTGGCCCTCGCTGCGCTCGCCATAGCGCAGTGCGAGCGCGGCCGTCGCGAGTGCGCGTTCTTCGTCATTTCGCAGCGGCAGCGACTTCATGCTTTCGATCGAGGCATCGACTGTCTCGAAGTCCTTGAGCACTCGGAACGCACCCTCGATCACCTCGCCCTGGATGTCGCCGCGGTGGGGAACGCGAATGTCGTTCGCGATGTCGCCGACGACAAGGCCGTTGATGCAGATGTATCTGATCACGCCCGCGAGCATCTGGTACGAACTGGCGCCGTCATGTCTATTGATCAGGATGATCTCGTTCGCCTCCGCCTTCGCGTTGACCTGCCCGGTGTGCCGCATGCGGATCAGGTGCTTGGTGAACTCGGCCTTGCCTTCGACGCGGCTGCCGCCCTGCGCGACCATGAAGGGCTCGAACCCTTCCTTGCGCAAGCCGCGCAACACTTCGATGGTCGGTACGTACGTGTATCGCTCGGAACGGCTGGCGTGCTTGCCGCTGGCGAAGATCGACGGCGCGGCCCGCCGCATCTGGTCTTCTGCCAGCGGTGTCTCGCTGCGAAGGACGGAGGTGTTGCGCGCAAAGCGCGTCGCAAGGCTCGGTGAGGAATGATTGGAATACATGGTGGCTCCTTGGATGTCTGTACGATGAACAGAGGCAGGGCGCATTGCGCCCTGCTGTGGCCTCAGTGCGCGGCGGCGTTGCTGCGGCCCTGACGGACCGGGGCCCTCTTCGCCGCTGCGGGCTTGCTGCCCTGCGACGAGCTGCCGTCCTGCTGCGCCCTGCGCGCGTCCGCATCGGCCTTGCTGTCGAGGTAGTCGAGCTCCTCGCAGGTGAACTGGAACCCGTAGACGGT
>JANOBN010000130.1:0-2347 GCA_031411675.1 Bacteroidota bacterium
GCTGGAACGAATGAATGAATTGGACATCATTGTGATCCATCCTCATGCTACAAAAGTATTTGATGCCGGTTTAGCAATAACAGAAATCCCGCTGAATCATCAGCTCGGGAAAAAATATTACCTGATCGAATGTTATAATTACTCCAAAAAAGTAATGGAGGCACTTAAAAATTATCCTGATGCCATTATCTATTCTCAAGGGTTGTCAGTTTTGTATAATATTAAGAAAGTAGGCAAAAGACTTATTGTAAATCCTCACGGTCTGGAGCCCTTTCAAACCATAGATTTAATCAATTACCTTAAAACGGCACCACTTCGGTTTGCTATTAATCATATATTCAAAAACGCTGCAAAGGTGGTTTCACTGGGAGGCCGACTGACTACGATACTTGATAATCTGGCAGGGAAAGAAAAAGTAGTGGTAATCCCCAATGCTGTTACCTGCGGTGAGCTGCCGGTACGTGATTTTTCAGGAGAGAAACTAAATCTTTTGTTTGTTGGACGCTTTGCAGGCAATAAAGGCATTCATATACTGATGAAGGCTGCGGAAGATCTTAATAATGGAGGATATAAAGACCGCTTTCATTATAATCTGGTGGGTAAAGGCCCGCTTTACGAAGAATATATACAGAAATATAATTTCCCGAACGTGACATTTCACGGGTTTGCCAGTGATGAAGAGTTGAAACAAATGTATCTTGATAATGATATTTTTGTTTTTCCAACATTATATGAAGGAATGCCCACTGTAGTTTTAGAAGCCATGGTTGCCGGAATGCCGGTAGTAGTGAGTGATACCGGAGCTACCGCAGAACAGGTAGATCAGAGCAATGGTTTTCTGATTGAAAAAAATAATGTGCGTGTTTTGAAATGGGCTTTACAGAGTTTATATCAAATGACACCGCAACAGCGTGCTCAGCTTTCAGTGAATTCTTATGAACGTGCAAAAAAACTATTTACCTGGCCGGTTGTGGCGCAGAAGCATGCTCAACTTTTTAATACTTTCATTGCCGGAAGATGAAAGAATTTATTAAGCAAAACGCTCAGTTTCTAATCTTGATGTTAACCTGGATAGTTGCAGGTTATATATTAAAAGAGCTGGCAATTGGTATTGTTATTTTCACCATGGTTTTGCTTAAATACAAAAACAGATATGAAGAAATAATACTTGCATTTTGTTTCCTATTGCTGTTATCCGACAACAGGCATCATGAATATTCCTTTGCAAAGGAAGCCAAAGATATTGTATTGGTGATGTTAAGTGTTTTTGCAATTTTTGACAGGAAACAATTCCGGGTACAAAATCAATACTTCTACCCTTTTATTCCTTTTCTTTTACTGGCATTCATAATGATTTACCGTCATCCGGATGCTTTTATGTCTTTTCAGAAAACGCTTTCCTACACACTGATGATTGTGGTAATTCCCAATTACTTTATCAAAGTTTTTACGGAAAAGCCGGAACATTTTCTACGAATGTTTTTTCAATTCTTTGCTCTTGTTTTATTTTTAGGAATAAGTATGATTGTTTGGAACCCGGCGGATGCTTATCTTGTTGGAAGGTTTAATGGATTATTGGGTAACCCGAATGGAGTAGGCACATTTTGTACAGTAACTTCCTTATTTCTGGGTGTTGCCTTATTTCATTTTCCAAAATTGTTTACCAGAAATGAGCTGATCACAATAATGGGATGTATTGCAATTTCCGTTTTGATGGCAAGTTCCCGTAATGCCATATTTTCCATACTATTGTTTCTGTTCTTCCGGAAATTTTACAAGATATCTTACTATTATGGATTTGTTCTGGTGATTCTTTCAGCATTACTTTTTCAACTGGTAAGTCAGTCATTACCCTTAATTATTGTTAGTCTTGGTCTTGGCGATTATTTTCGTGTGGAACATCTTGATGATGGCTCGGGTCGTTTGATAGCCTGGAATTATGCATGGCAGGAAATACAAAATAATGTTCTGCTGGGACGTGGCTTTTCTTATGACGAATATTTTTTCTTTTTGCATAGAGAGGAACTTGCACCTTTAGGCCATGTTGGCGGTGTGCATAATACGTATCTGTCTTTATGGATGAGTAGCGGCATTACCGGACTGGTTTTATTTCTGGTAGGTTTGTTCCGAAATATTTACAAGGCATCTTTAAACTGTTATCTTGCTTTCCCGGTATTATTTGCCATACTGTTTTCTATCAGTTTCGAGTCGTGGCTTATTGGTTCATTGAACCCTTTCACCATTATTGCACTATTAGCCATCACATTAATGCAAACTAAAATAACTCATGATGAACAGGAAGAAAAAGATAGTATTCCTGTACTTTGAGCTTGCAGGATATTTTCTG
>JANOBN010000131.1:0-6055 GCA_031411675.1 Bacteroidota bacterium
TCTTCTTTGAAGTAATGATGCTGAACCTTGTTGAAACTGTACTACCATGTGTGCAGCTACGTCAAACAAAGGATCTAAATCATCAGCAGCCATATCATTCCCTGATCCTGAAGACTCTCCTTCCGGAATATATTCTGGTAATTGATAGGCACTTGAATAAGCTCTTTGACTTCCAATAAACTCAGTAATAGCTTCCACTTCAGGAGTATCAACAAATGCACATTGAATACGAATTAATTCATTGCCGGTACTTAAAAGCATATCCCCGCGACCAATTAACTGATCAGCTCCACCAGTATCAAGAATTGTTCTAGAATCTATTTTTGATGTTACGCGGAATGCTAATCGAGCAGGGAAATTCGCTTTGATAGTTCCAGTAATAATATTTACAGATGGACGTTGCGTTGCGATGATTAAGTGAATACCAATTGCACGAGCTAATTGAGCAAGACGAGCTATAGGAGTTTCCACTTCTTTACCTGCAGTCATAATTAAATCAGCAAACTCATCCACCACTAAAACAATAAATGGCAGATAACGATGTCCGTTATTCGGATTCAGTTTTCTGTTTACAAATTTTCCATTGTACTCTTTAATATTTCTAACCTGTGCATCTTTTAATAGCTCATAACGCTGATCCATTTCAACGCACAATGAATTCAAAGTAGCAACCACTTTCTTTGTATCAGTGATAATAGCATCTTCTTCACCGGGCAACTTGGCCAGAAAATGGCGTTCTATTGTTTTGAATAAAGTAAGCTCCACTTTTTTAGGATCTACCAGAACAAACTTGACCTGTGAAGGATGTTTTTTATAAAGAAGAGAAACAAGTATTGCATTCAATCCAACCGATTTACCCTGACCTGTTGCTCCGGCCATTAATAAATGGGGCATCTTAGTGAGATCTGTAACAAATACTTCATTGGAAATTGTTTTTCCTAAACCGATTGGAAGATCCATGTCGCAATTCTGAAATTTCTCCGATGCCAGAACCGATTTCATAGAAACAATATCGGGATGCTGATTCGGTACTTCAATACCTATTGTTCCTTTGCCGGGAATCGGAGCGATGATTCGTATTCCTAATGCAGCAAGGCTTAATGCAATATCATCTTCCAGATTTTTTATTTTGGAAATTCGAATACCTGCTTTAGGTACAATTTCAAATAAGGTAACGGTGGGGCCAACCGTAGCTTTTATCTTATCAATTTCAATATCATAATGACCGAGCGTTTCAATGATTTTCTTTTTGTTGGCTTCTAACTCTGCCATCAACTCATCACGACTCATTTGTGAACGGCTGCTTTGATAATTCTCAAGCAAATCGAGAATAGGATATTGATAGGAAGAAAGATCCAGCTTCGGATCATATTCTCCGAGTTGTTCCACTAAATCAACTTCATTCTCGCTAACTACCGAATCGATTTTATTGGATGGTTTTTCTTCGGGTGATTCTTCTATTGCCAGTTCCAGATCATCCATGGTAATGTCCATAGTGAGTTCGGTTGGAACTACAGCAGTTGGTGCTTTTAGGACAGGCTCCGGTATTAAAGCGATTTCTTCTTCCTCTTCTTCGGCAATGATGGGTTGAATCTCATCACGGTGTACGTGAATATCCGGAACTTCTAAAGGTAAATCAACTTCCGGTGAAAGCTCTCTGTCCTCATCTCTGAAACGATTACCCGCAACCATTGGCTCATCAAAGTGCAAATCATCGTTTTCCTTAATGTTCTTGCGAGATGGAAGTTTAAATTCCATGTTAAATAAAACTACCGCAAATGATAAACCTACAAATGCGAGCAGGATACCTGTTCCTGCAGTGCCAATGGATAAGGTCAGCCACTTATTTATTTCAAAACCCAGGCCGCCACCTAGGAATAGAAGTTCACTCTTGTTTTGGAAACAAAAGGCCAGAACTGGTGAAATGTACAGAAGGGCAAAAAGAGAATAATTTAAAGTTTTCAGGGCGGGAAGGAGTGCCACTTTAAATAATATGCGGAATCCGGCAACGAAGGCAAGTAAAACAAAGGCAAATGATGCCATTCCAAACCACTGATGCATAAATTGATGTGCTGTGATGGCTCCAACTTTTCCCAGCCAATTTTCCACACGGTAATCACTATACCGCATCAAATCCATCCATGAGCCGGTAACATAACTCTGGTCGTTTCTCCAGGTGAAGAAATAGGAGATAAAAGCAATCAACAAATAAGCGGAAGCCACTATCAACAGCAAGCCGGTAATTTTATGGGTGCGTTCATCTCGCAGAAATTCAAGAACCCTGTTCCCTTGTGGTTTTTGGGTTTCTTTCTGTTTCTGGGGCTTCTTCTTTTTCGGTTCTGCCTCTATAACTTCCTCTTCTTCAAGCGCTTCTTTAGGGACATTCTTCAACCTGTTACCTTTTACTGCCATTTCATGTGTAGTTTAATCCTGTGAAAGTAACAAAAGCCGCCTATGGGAATCCGGTGGATGAACAAGCTTATTCAACAGGATGGTGTGTATAAAAATATACTCTAAAAACGCGGTTTCTTGTGGATTGGTATGCTAGTTATGTTGATAATTTCAAAAGGACAGTGGTTTAAAGGGGGCAGTCAAAGTCTGTTTAACCGGTAAAATCTGATTTAATTACGAAATTTACGCTGCATTGAAAAGTTGTCTAAAAATAATTTATATATATATAATCCTATTTTTCAATTCAGGGAAAATGTAATAATTATATATATATAATACCTAAGTAAATAATATTTTTTGATGAGCTGCAATAATCCGAATAAATATTGCTTTTGTTGGATTAGCTGCTGTTGCTAAATGAAAAGTATGGAGATTATTATTTAAATTTTCCAAAATCACAAAAAAGGCCAACTCCTGCGTTTACAAATGATGATCGGGTTTTATGCATTGCTGAATAGACTTTTTTGTTTCCATCAGGAGAGTTTACTTCTATGTTTTGTTCCGGGGAAGTAGGATTTATAACAGCGAGTCCTCCATTGGAATAAACCATAAGTGAATATCTCTCTAAAAATTTGAGTTCAAATTGAAGACCTGCGCAAGCATCAAGGCCGGTAGAATTGTTAGAAAATGACCCACTTTGATTGTATATATATTGACTGCCATTACTCCAGGAATACACTTTTTTAGCATTAATATATATTGATTCGGTGGTGAGTATTAACGAGGGGCCTACGGTGAAGGAAGCACGAAAGTATCTGTTTTCATAACAACTGTAGCCAAAATGGGCACCTACCACTTCTCCCCAGGCCTCCCAATACAATTCGTCAATTACCGGATACCAACCCGGAGCACTTGGTGCCGAAGGAGGAATTTCAATTCCGAAACCCTGGAAAATTCCGGTAAGTATTCCGCCGCTCCAGTCAGAGTGGGAACCGTTATCATAAATAGAACCGGCGTATTGCCCTGCCCTCATTGCCTTAAAGAATCCCTGATAGGAAGCATTTATAAAAAACTTCTTTTTAAGTCGGTACGAAGCAAATAAACCCGGAATTTGTTCCCGCGTTTCAGCTATCAACTTTGATTCTGATAATAAGGAAGTAACGTCAGGATCGGCTTTACAATAAGTTAATGCAGAACCAAAGCCAATCTGAAAGCGAAATTGTGGAAATCCTTTTTTTTGAACATTGCTTTTAGTACTGTCCGTTGATTGGGCTTTAATATTGAAACTGAAAAGTAAACATACAATATGTAAAATGGTTGAATTTCGCATTTTAATAGGGTATTTATAATACATAAAAAGTTAAAAATAAAGCATTCCGCCTAGCAAATTTATAGTAAAATGATTTCGATAACAAAGGAAATTTTTAATTTATTTTCAAAATTCCGGTGTGAAATTGCTTAAAAGATATCTATTAGTTTTTTTTAATATTTTGCCAAGTCCCAAATGGAGAATGGAAGGTAGTATCCATCTAAGCGCAAGGAGATGAAGGCAGGTTTTGATAATATGAGACTCATTTTTGTGAGAAATACTTATAGAATAAACTACAGGTAAATGCATCTTTCCTATATTTGCAGCTTCAATTTTCAAACTAAAAACATCTATATAACATGAAAAAAACAATTTTAGCTTTATTGCTGGTTGCATCTACGTCTGCATTTAGTCAACCGGTTTTGAAAACTCCTGCCCCAAGCCCATTGCAAACTGTTACACAGGCATTTGGATTAGGTGAAGTAAAAGTGGAGTATTCTCGTCCCGGAATAAAAGGTCGTGTGGTTTTTGGTGATTTGGTGCCATTTAATGCAATATGGAGAACAGGAGCCAATCAGGCGACTAAAATTACCATTGGTGATGATATGAAAATCAACGGCACTGCTTTGGCGGCCGGTACTTATGCAATTTATACTATGCCTAATCAAACAGAATGGGATGTGATGTTTTATAAAGATCTAACCTTAGGGGGAGATGTTGCCAATTATAAGCCGGAGAACGAAGCAATGCATTTCAAAATCCGCCCAACAACGATGAATGATAAATTAGAAACATTTACGATTGCTTTTAATGATGTTACCGGTACCACTTGCAAACTGGATCTTATGTGGGAAAATACACGTATTAGTATACCATTATTGGCAGATGTTGATAGTAAAATTGTTAAGAGCATTGAAACTATAATGGGAAGTGATAAACGTCCTTATTATGCTGCAGCAAATTATTATTTTGATAATGGAAAGGATATGAATAAGGCATTGGAGTGGGCAAATAAAGCTGTTACAGAAAACCCTGATGCATACTGGATGTCGCATTTAAAAGCAAAGATTCAATTAAAGATGAATGATACAAAGGGAGCTATTGCCAGTGCTACAGCAAGCATGGAAAAGGCAAAAGCGGATAAAGATGATCATTATATAATGTTGAATACAAAGCTAATTGAGCAGGCTAAGAAAGCAACGAAGTAACTTCCTTTAATAATAATCAGCCGCAGACATTATTGTTCTGCGGCTTTTTTATTGCCCGCAACTTGTTCCAGAATCCAACTTATTATTACTACGGAAAGGCATCCTAAAACATTCAGCCACAGAAAAGCCATTACTTCATAATACCAGGACACGACAACAAAACATTCCGTTATTAAAGCTGCATAAAAGACCGCATTTCCGCTGACTTTTTTTACGTAAAAGGCAACTATGAAAATACCAAGAATGGTTCCATAAAAAAGAGAGCCCATTATATTCACTACTTCAATCAGATTACCCAGTTTACCGGCCATTAATGCAGCAGCAATACAAAACAAGCCCCAGCCTAATGTTGCGTAACGTGATACATTCAAATAGGTGAGATCTGATGCGGTTTTATGAATACTGCGTTTATAAATATCAACTACTGTCGAGGATGCAAGTGAATTAAGTCCTGATGATAATGACCCCATGGATGCCATGAAGATTACTGCAATCAATAAGCCTATTAATCCTTGTGGAAGATGATGTGTTACAAACCAGAGGAAGATATAGTTGGAATCATTGGTGTCGGCGCCCTTCTTTTCGCTCTTTATCAGGTTTATGGCAGCATTTTTATTTTCTGCAAGTAATTTGTTTACTCCTTCCAGTTCATTAATTTCTCCTGCAATTACAATTGATTTCTTTCGTTCAGAAAGTTCCCGGTTTTTTTGCTCTAATGCTGTAAATTCAGCTTTGCCATTCACCGATGTTATTTGCTGCTGTAATTGCTCGTTAAAAAGAAGGGGAGGTGTGGAGAAGTGAAAGAATATATATACTAAAACACCGGTAAATAATATGCCGAATTGCATTGGGATTTTAATAAGGCCATTAAATAGCAAACCCATTCTTCCGCCTTTCACACTTTTTGAAGTTAAATAACGGCTTACCTGGGAATGATCGGTACCGAAGTAAGATAATTGCAGGAAAAAACCACCTATTATACCTGACCAGACATTATAACGGTCGTTCCAGTCGAGTTTGAAGTTGATAATGTTCATTTTACCTTGTAATCCCGCAAGATGCATGGCATTAGAGAAGGTTGTATGTTCCTGAATTTTTATAATGAGAAGTATTCCGGTAAACAACAACGTTCCGGTTATAATGGTCA
>JANOBN010000132.1:0-7598 GCA_031411675.1 Bacteroidota bacterium
ATCCAGAGTAGAAAAGTCGCTGGAAACTGTATTATTTTCATCACGCTCCTCATACGTAATATCCTCACGATAACGAACAGAAACAATGCCTATACTTCCTCCTAAATAAAGTTTGTCTTTGTAATTAGTGCCAAAAGAAATATTAAATTCGCCCATTCCACCTTTGGATTCATAAGATCTTCGCTGTAGCACAGTTCCCCCTTTAGTACCGGAAACGTAATCATAAGTAGCAGCTGTTGTAGTATCCGGATCAAAAAGAAATGCCTCCCATGCAAGATTCGCATCAAACGGAAAACTATTTGTAAGTTGATCCGGCTCCGTTCCATTCGCATCATGCACCCAACTGTCAACTATGGAGCTGGTGGTGTTTTTCCCCTCCGAATAACTTTTTGAATTGAAATCATTTAGTTTGTTATACCCAAGACCAAAGCTCCAGCCTTTCCAGTCACTTTTTTCTCTATCCTCTGTAAAAGCCCATACAAATGCAAGATTACCAAAATTGAATTTAAAGTTATTTTTATCCAATGAGCTTCCCTGAAAATCACTACTGGTATTTCTTAATTGAAAACCAGGAGAAAATGTAAACTCTGATCTTCTGTAAAATCCAAGTCCTGCGGGATTGGTTGACATAACAGATGGATCAGCTCCTAAAGCACTAAAAGCATTTCCCATTCCTAACGATCGTGCCGTACTTCCCCAGTTTATTGTACTATAGCGAAGTGCATCAGCATCATTTTGTGCATTAACTTTATTACTTATTGTTAAAAGAATGCATGCACTAATTATACTCCATTTATTTATTAGCATAATATTAATTTTGGAATCTTTTTATTTAACAAAACAGTTAAAAATAAAAAATCCTCCGGCAATTAAACATACCGGAGGATTACAATTTATCTGCGTTGGCGACTTCCGCCATTGTTGTTATTACTTCTTTGCTCAGCAGGACGCGATGGTGCACTGATAGATGGTGATCGCTGAGAAGAAGGCTGTGGGACAGATTGCTGTATCGTTGGACGAACATTGTTCCGAACAGATGATGATCTTTTTTCATTGCGCTGAATTTGCGGATCAACTTCATTATTCTTACGATTACCTTTTAATTGCGGAACCTCATAGCTGTTGGAATAACTGTTACTATTATTATTACTTCTGTAATCCCTGGAATCAGTCGTATTTCTGATATTCTGTGGCGCCTCAGAAGGAGGATTATACGCATCATTCCTTCTTGGGGTCCTTACCGGCTTATCGTCATTGTTCTGATTTGAAGGAGTAGAACGAATCGGTTCCGTATTTCTCGGTGTACTGTTTTTGATATTATTGTTTTTAACAGGATTAGTTGAAGGAGCAGTAACAGAGTTTTGATTTCCTTTTGGATCTTTTGACGGAACCGGATTAACATTTTGATTTTCCTTTGGGTCTCTTCCCGGCTTCACACCACCGGTTCCCTGATTTGGCACATTCCCCTTACCATCATTATCACGCACATTAACAGGATCTTTTATTGGCGTATTAACATTAGGATTTGTTTTTATTCCTTTAATATCATTTGATGGAGTGCCGGTATTTCCTTTTGGATTACGAGGATCATTAGAAGGTCCGTTGTTGTTGCCCTTAATATCAACATTGCTCTTAATAGTTTTCACATCTCTGACATCAGGAATAGAAACTGCTGGTTGCAGTGCAATACTTTTTGGATTATGAAATGGTGCAGCTTCACTATTTAATGATGCTTTATTCCCTTTATCCCGGTCGGTATTTACACTAGCATACAACTGACTTACCGGACGTATTGTTCCTGAAGTATTAAGTGCATTACTACCGCCGCGTGGCCCGTAATAATAACTGTAGTTGTCATAACTGTTATAGTAATATGGATTAAAAGTTCCATTGTATAACCCTGCATAGTAACCATCCCAATAGCCGTTCTGATATCCATTCCAATAGCCATTATTAAAACCGAAGCCACCTCCATAATAAGGTGAATACCATGGATTATACCACGGACTTCCGTAGCCAATGGAAAAACCCCATGATGGCCCCCACTGATAAGGATGCCAGAAATTATATCCCAGATAAATACTTACCCCATAAGAAATCGGGTTATAATCGTACCAGTAAGAATTGGTATAATACGAGTCATAATAGCTCCAGCCACATGGATGATTAAATCGTCGCATCCTGGATGTGTAGGTATAATCATAATAATCATCATTATCATAATAATTATTGGTGATATAGGTATTGCCATCTCTTTCCTGAGTTGAAGTGTAATCAGGTTGTTCGGCATTGTTGTTTTGGTTGTTGTTATAATCAAACCTCTGTTGATTATCAATGGCATTGTCGTTTCCAATCGCCTCCTGAGCCGAACTATTTTCAGGCGTTACTGATTGGTTTTGATTATTCTGATTATTGTTCGTCTGTCGTTCCTGAACTTTATCGCCTGATGAATAATAAACATCATCATATTCGCGGGATGCGGTATATTGCCCTGAGGTGCAGGAACTGATATACAGGATGGAAGCGGCAAATAATAAAGAAAGATTTTTCATAATACTACCGTCTTTTAGATTTTTTGACATTATTTCCCTTAATAGGTTTAATTTTGAATTGTGATTCTGACGTATGTTTTACAATTTCGCAGACTGGAATTTCAATTACTATACCAAGATCAACACAAAACTATGAAGTATGAGTGAACAATTATCAAAGCGCTCCGAAAATTACTCCCAATGGTATCAGGATTTAGTGATTAAGGCGGATCTCGCTGAAAACTCTGTTGTTAGAGGATGCATGGTGATAAAGCCTTATGGCTATGCAATTTGGGAAAAGATGCAGCAACAACTTGACAAGATGTTTAAAGAAACGGGACATGTAAATGCTTATTTCCCGCTTTTAATCCCGAAATCTTTTTTCAGCAAGGAAGCAAGCCATGTAGAAGGATTTGCCAAAGAATGTGCAGTTGTGACACATTATCGCCTAAAAAATGATCCTAATGGCAAAGGTGTCATTGTGGATGAATCGGCAAAATTGGAGGAAGAGTTGATTATACGTCCTACATCTGAAACTATTATATGGAATACGTACAAAGGCTGGATTCAAAGTTACAGGGATCTTCCAATACTTATTAATCAGTGGGCCAATGTGATGCGATGGGAAATGCGGACCCGTCTATTTCTCAGAACCTCAGAATTTCTATGGCAGGAAGGACATACAGCGCATGCTACTGCTGAAGAAGCCACGGCTGAAACAAGGCAGATGCTGGATGTTTATGCGGAATTTGCTGAAAAATTTATGGCAATGCCGGTAATTAAAGGAGCTAAAACAGCTAACGAACGTTTTGCCGGAGCCATAGATACTATGTGTATTGAGGCATTGATGCAAGACGGAAAAGCATTGCAAGCAGGGACATCCCATTTTCTAGGGCAAAATTTTGCGAAAGCATTTGATGTGAAATTCACCTCGAAAGAAGGAAAGCAGGATTATGTTTGGGCTACTTCATGGGGTGTGAGTACCAGACTAATGGGGGCACTTATTATGTCTCATAGTGATGATGAGGGACTTGTACTTCCACCAAAATTAGCCCCGATCCAGGTAGTGATTGTCCCTATTTTTAAGAATGAAGAACAGCTAGCACTTATTAATGCAAAGGCAATTATTATTAAAAAAGATCTGGAAACAAAAGGGATTTCAGTTAAATATGATAACCGTGATACCCACAAACCGGGTTGGAAATTTGCAGAATATGAATTAAAAGGTGTTCCTGTTAGAATCGCCATTGGTCCAAGGGATGTAGAACAAGGCACTGTAGAAGTAGCAAGAAGAGATACGAAAGAAAAAGCCGTGTATCAGCTTACTGATTTGAGCATTAAAATTGAGCACTTATTAGACCAGATACAGGATAATATATATAAAAAAGCTCTTGATTTCAGGGATGCTAACACGTATTCCGTTGATACCTGGGATGAATTTATTTCCGGACTTGATACGAAAGGTGGATTTATTCTTGCACACTGGGACGGAACTGCAGAAACTGAACAAAAGATTAAGGAACTTACCAAAGCTACTATTCGTTGTATACCATTAAATAACCGGCAAGAAGGTGGAAAGTGTATTTTAACCGGAGCTCCTTCCCAACAGAAAGTAATATTTGCACGTGCATACTGATCAATAGTAAATTATGAGCATCACTTTAAATCAGGAATTAATTGATGTAGTTAAAACTAAAAGCATCCTTAATAAAGATGTTACTGATTTAACATTTAATGCTTTTACCCTGATTAAAAAATTATTATCACAAGTTGAAAAAACTTTGAAGCATCAGATTACCGATGAAAGAGTTAAGTTTCAATTTACCGATAATGGAACATTTGAAGCAGAGTTGAAAGTCGGAGAGGATATTATTATTTTTCTGATGTATACAAATGCACTTGTTTTTGATCCCGCTCATGCAATATATAAAACAGGGTATATTTCAAAAAATACTGAGAATGCAACCTGTGGAATGATTAGCATCTATAATTTTCTTTCCGACTCATTTAAATATGAAAGAAGGAATGATGTCGGTTTTTTAATCGGGCGACTGTTTATCAATAAGGAGAATCATTTTTTTATAGAAGGTAAAAAACAGTTGGGAATTATTTTTAATGATATATCAGAAAATATTATAAATGAAGAATCAATTCTAAAAGTGATTGAAAAGTCAATACAATATAGTGTAGATATCGATATAAATGTTCCGCCCTTTGATGCCATGAAAGAAATCAGTGTTCATGAGGTTTTAGACTTTACACTTCAGGCATCTGTTTCTTCTGGCAAACGACTTGGTTTTAAATTTCAAAATGATAAACCTGCCCCGGAAGCTTAATCAGTAATTAAAGATTTCTACTATCGGCCTTCCACTACATCCTGACGGTTGACATATATTCAGCAGTGACGATAAAGTGGCCGCTATATCAGTAATATTTATCTCTCTTACGGTTTTTCCCTTTTTAATATTCCATCCGTACCAATAAAGCGGAACCATTGTATCATATCTGTAAGGTGAGCCATGCGTTGTGCCGGTGAATGGCCTGCTGCCACCATAAGTTTGAATAAACCCGGGCTTGTATACAACATTTATATCACCACTTCTTTTTACATTAAATCCTCTGTTTAACATCCCTCTTATTCCAATATTAAAATCGTTCTCAGAAATGGTGGTTGTAGAAATAACATCGCTTATAAAATCAATTGGCAGCAGCAGATTAATAATGTCATCAACAATTTTTTCCTTGTTCAATTTTCTTGATTTAATAACATAATCATCAAGATATATCTGATCATTAATATATTTTTTAAAAATTGCAGTATCCTGATAATTCTGAAGAAAATATTTCTTAATCTTACTTGTAATCAAATCTGCATAAATAAATCCACCCGGAATTTTATTATCACTCAGAAAACCCGGATTTGGCAATGCACCATGATCAGCAGTAAGGAAAATTAATATGTTTTCCTTACCAAACTTTTGATTTAAATAATTTATCAGGTATGCAATATCCTTGTCGATTCGCAGATAAATATCTTCTGTTTCAATAGCATTAGTCCCGAATTGATGTCCAACATAATCCGTAGAAGAAAAACTTATATTCAACATATCACAAAAATCGTCAATTCCCAATTTTTCGCCCTCAATTGCCGCAATAGCCATCTCCATTGTTAAAGTATTACCAAAAGGAGTTTTACGAATTAAATCGTTGTCAATTGCACTAAGTAGTTTTAAATCATAGTTAAAAACAGGAAGTGCGCTTAATGAAGTATCAAATGGGCTCTCATAAAGATTATTGTCAGATGTACTTTCTGTATATTGCTTAATATCAAGCAACGGTTTCCACACTTCACCAAGGTACTTATGAGGAAGATGCCTGCTGTTAAAATTTTCCACCCATTTTGGCAAGGAATCGGCACCGGAATAATAATAAGTGCTTGTCATAAAATTATTGGAAAGATTATCAAACCAAAAAGCCTTTCCACTATGGCCGCCGGGTAAAATTGCGGCCCTGTCCTTTAAAGAAACCGAAACAACTTTTGATCGAAAATTTGAAAATAGTCTTAACTCGTCAGAGATAGTAGTACAAAGTAAATTACGAGGCGACATCTGCCCGCTTCTTTCAACACCTTCTATTGCATGAACGGCGGTGTCAGAAACGCAGTATAAAGTTCTTTGTGTTTCTTTATCAAACCAATTGTTACCAACTATTCCATGATCTTTAGGAGTGGTGCCGGTATAAATACTTGCATGACCCGGACCCGTGTAAGTGGGAACGTAATTGTAATGTGTATTCTTACATTCAAAACCTTCATGAATTAATTTTTTGAATCCATCATCCCCCAACTTATCCCAATAACGATATAAATAATCACTTCGCATCTGATCCACCACAATACCTACAATGAGCTTAGGCTGACTAAAACCGTTGTCATCCTTTAAAATTGTTTGACTTTGCATTTTCAGCGAGGCAAATGCCAACAATATAAAAATGCTAAACGAGGTTTTTCCTTTCATACTACCGTTTTAATTTTTTCCAATAAGATAACCTATCCATAAAGCGAGTAGACATCCGCCAACACTAACCGCTATATTTAAAAGTGCCATCCCCAACATCCCATTTCGCATAAAGTTAAACAACTCCAGTGTAAAAGCAGAAAAGGTACTGAATCCGCCACAAAAACCAACAGCTACTAATAACCACATGCTACCCGTATAGTCAGTCCGCTGCAAAACCCAGGAGGCCAAAAGCCCAAGAATAAATGAGCTTGACAAATTCACCGTCAATGTAACAACAGGTAACATGCCGGAATAATTTTTTTTTATTATCTCCCCTACCGCAAATCTCAAAATGCTGCCTAATCCGCCTCCAATGAACACTATTAAATAGTTCATGCCGATTTTAATTTAACAGGATAAAACTTATTCCAAATAAAAGCTGCGGGTATGCCAATTATTGCACCCAAGACCCATCCCGCCAAAACATCTCCGGGAAAATGTGCTGCGAGATAAATTCTGCTATAACCAACAAGACAAACGTAAACAATCAGTGATGCTTTTAACCAATTATACTTTGATGGTACAATCAACATTAATAGTATAACGAGTGCCATTGTATTGGAAGCATGCGATGAAAGGAAACCATATTGTCCGCCACAAGAATTATTCACCAGATGAATATTATCGGCCAATGCCGGATCATGGCATGGCCTGAGTCGCTGAATATAAAACTTTATATATACTGAAATCTGATCACTGACTAAAATTACGGCAGCAATAAGTAACGACAAATAAATCAATCGTTTCTTTAAAACTTTTATCAATACATAAAGCAGCAAAAGATAATAGGGTATCCAAACCCACTTATCAGAAATCCAATACATCATAAAATCTAATGCAGTATTATGGCTTCCATTTATTAATGTGAAAATTTTATTATCCAGTTTTAATAATGGATTCATTTACTTGGAAGTAAAAGATTGATTATTCATTGCTGTCCAAAGAATATCTTTTAACTCAGTAATACCTTTGTTTGCTATTGATGAAATAAAAATAAGTGGCATCTTAT
>JANOBN010000133.1:0-3658 GCA_031411675.1 Bacteroidota bacterium
GTCGGGTGAACCTATCCCTGCCAGGTTGCTCCTCAGCATTGCCTGCTTCCGTTTCAGTTCAACCTTGCAAATATTTATTATCATTACTACATTTACAACCTGTCAAAAAAACCAGCCACGTTCCATAGCTCTTAGGGCTGAAGATTTATAGATATGTATTGCAATACTATCGACCAAACAGTCATTAAGATATGAAAATGCAAAAGTGTTTAACTAGAGTTTAAAGATGAGTGTTAGCGGCTTTAGATTAAAATGAAATACAGCAAAGGAAAATATCCAAAATTGCTAGTGATCTTTTCCGAATTTACGCTCGCCGGCTTTTATTTCAATTTCCAAATGATTTTCTTCAGGTGGAATAGGGCAGGAGTAGCCAGAAGAATAAGCGCAATAAGGATTATATGCTAAGTTGAAATCAATTTTTAAAATATTATTATGAATATCACCAATTCGAAAATCAAGATAACGGCCGCCGCCATATGTTTCAACGCCATTGGTAAAATCTTTAAAAGGTATAAACAGATAATCGGCATATTGAGGATCTTTGATTAGTGCAAGACCCTGATAAACATGAAGCACTAGTTTCTTTCCATTAAGGGTAAAGGAAAATGTGCCGTATTTTATATATTTCTTGGTAACACCACTATAGGTGGCCATGTCAAAAGCTTTTTCATCAGGCGTAGGTTGAAAAGTAGCATTTATCACATAGGATTCATCAGGAGCATAAAATTGAATAAATGAAAGGTCCTCCTCTTTTAAAGGAGAACGTTCGAATGTTAAGAATTCTTCTTTGTATTCTTTACGGTGTTTTTCAATTCCGGCAGCATAATCCTGTGCATTAGTTGTTGTAACAACTGCAAGAAAGAATGAACTAAGTAGTAATCTGAACATCGGTGATTTTTTATTTAAAAATTATTGTAAAAAGGATAATTAATTAACATGAAAGAATTTATTAATGTATTCTTTAAGTTTATGTTTACATTAATATTCCTGCAATTGTTGCACTCATATAGGAAGCCAATGTTCCACAAATTAATGCTTTAAAACCAAGTTTAGCCAAATCCTTGCGCCTGTCAGGTGCCAGCTCGCCAATACCTCCAACCTGAATAGCAATAGAGCTGAAGTTGGCAAAACCACATAGTGCAATGCTTATGATTGCAATGGTTTTTGGTTGCATTGCATCTTTAATTTTAACATAATCAGTATACGCTACAAATTCATTTACCGCAAGTTTGGTTCCCAGTAATTGTCCTGCAGCATGAACATCAACTGACGGAATTCCCATAGCAAGTGCAAAAACAGAGAATAAAGATCCCAGAATTTCTTTAAGACTTAATTTGCTTAAATCAATTCCAATGCCCGACAAACTTAATGAAGTGTGTGCAACAAGTGTTCTTCCCGTCCAGCCAAGCATTGCATCAATAAGTGCAATGAGTGCAATCACTCCAATTAACATGGCAATAACATTTAGAGAAACCTTAAGCCCGTCGCTTGCACCATGTGAAATAGCATCCATCAGATTACTGTGTTGCTTTTTTATTTCAAGTTTTACCACACCCTTTGTTTCTGAATTTTCAGTTTCCGGGTAAACAATTTTAGCAATTACCAAAGCTGCCGGTGCTGCCATAATACTGGCGGCAAGAAGATATTTTGCATCAACGCCCATCTGTATATATACTGCCATAACACCTCCGGCAATACAAGCCATACTACCTGTCATGGAAGCCAGTAATTCTGATTTCGTCATGCCTGATAAATATGGTTTGATTAATATCTGTGCTTCCACCTGACCAACAAAAGCGCTGGAAACATTGGATAGTGCCTCACTGCCGCTGACATTCATAATAAATTTCATTCCTTTAGCAAATACAGAAACGACACGCTGCATGAGTCCGATATGATAGGCAATGCTAACCAACACTGCAACAAAGATGATGGTTGGCATGATCTTAAACATAAAAAGAAATGCATATTGCTCACCGAATATCGGAACCAGCAACTCGCGCTTTACCAATCCACCAAAAACAAATTCTGCCCCTGCATTGGCAAAATCAAGGAGATCGGTGATTTTACGAGCCATAAAATCAAATATCTGTGCGCCAATAGTAGTTTTTAAAATAAAAAGTGCAAGGGCAAGTTGCAAGCCAATTCCACTTAATACCACTCTTAGATTGATAGCCTTTCTGTTATTTGACAATAAGTAGGCTAGTCCAAGAATAAGGGCTATACCAATTAAACCTGAGAATCTTTCCATATTATAGTATTTAGTATAGGTTGGTTTATCCGTTGGAAAAATAACGGAATTTTATTACACTGCCAAAGCAGAAGGAAATTAATTGGTAATCAGGAATTCTTTTTCCGCTTACTCAGCTCATCTCTGATCTTAGATGCCTTCTCATAAGCTTCTTCATCAATAGCTCTCATAAGAGATTCATTCAACTCTTCGGTGCTCTGTGAAGAAAACTCATTCTCTGTTCCTGAAGGGGCACTTTTCTTTTCAGAAGTACCTCCTGCTTTACGGGGTAATGACTTTGCTGTAGATTTTGTGCCTTCTTCACTACTTTCATCTAGAACTACACCCGCTGATGCAAGTATAAACTCAAATGTGTAAATCGGACAGTTAAAACGAACTGCCATGGCAATTGCATCAGAGGTACGCGCATCAATCTCTTTTACTTCATTGCCATCTGTGCAAATGAGTTTAGCATAAAAAATACCTTCTTTAAGATTATATATAATTACCTCATTGATGGTAACATGAAATTCAATAGCGAAGTTTTTAAAAAGATCATGTGTTAAAGGACGACTGGGTGTCATGTTTTCCAACTCAACAGCAATTGCCTGTGCCTCAAATCCACCGATAATTATAGGGAGTCTTCTTTTTCCGGCTTCTTCACCTAAAACAAGTGCATAAGCGCCCGATTGAGTCTGGCTGAATGATAATCCGATAATCTCAAGCTTTAACTTTTTCACACAACGAATTTAATTAATCTGGGTTTAACCTGACAGTTTACCGGATGAGTTATTAACGATTTAATATTAAAAAAGTGAAGTTATAGAATTTAAGCATGAACTGCTTTGAACTCTTTTATTGCAGCGATTAACTGTGGAACTACTTCAAAAGCATCACCAACAATACCATAATCAGCCGCTTTAAAAAAGGGAGCTTCAGGGTCTTTGTTAATTACTACTATTACCTTGGAAGAACTTACTCCAGCCAAATGCTGAATAGCACCCGATATTCCTATAGCAATATATAAATTTGGACTAACAGCAATGCCGGTCTGACCAACATGCTCCTCATGCGGACGCCAATGAGAATCACTAACAGGTTTTGAACAAGCGGTGGCTGCACCTAATAAATTGGCCAATTCTTCTATCATGCCCCAATTTTCAGGGCCCTTCATACCACGGCCTGCTGAAACAACCAGTTCAGCCTCCGGTAACAAAATTTTATTGCTTGCTCTCACAATGTCCTTTACCATGGTTGCAAATTCCTTATCGTCAAGAGCAGGTGCAAAATCTGATATAGTAGCATTTTGCTGATTCTCAATAACCTTGTAAGAATTAGGAATCAGCGTAAGAATTTTTACATCGCTTGTTAAAGAAACTTCAGCAAAAGCTTTCCCGGAGAAAGCACCTTTACGTACTTTAAAACCGG
>JANOBN010000134.1:0-2450 GCA_031411675.1 Bacteroidota bacterium
CATTAGTAAACAAGACATATTGTTAAGCTTCCCTTATCAAAGCTATCATTACATTATTGACGTTTTAAGAGAAGCATCAATTGATCCTAAAGTAAAATCCATAAATATCACTTTATATCGTGCAGGGAAAAATTCCCAGATTGTAAATACCCTTATTAATGCAATTAAAAACGGGAAGCAGGTAACGGTGGTAGTTGAATTGCAGGCACGATTTGATGAAGAAGCAAATATCCGTTGGGCAAACAAACTTCAGGATGAAGGTGCTATAATCATTTATGGTGTGCCGGGGCTGAAAGCACACAGCAAGCTATTTCTGATTAACCGTTCAGAAAATGGCAAAGACGTCTATTATGCCCATATAGGAACCGGTAATTTTAATGAAGACACCGCTAAACTCTATTGCGATCATAGTTTGCTTACTTCAGAAAAAAATATTACGGAAGAGGTTGCCAGAGTTTTTCTCTTTTATAAGGATAATTATAAGCCGGGTAATTATAAACATCTTGTCGTATCACCGTTTTATATGCGTAAAAAATTTCTAATCCTTATTTCTAAAGAAATTGAAAATGCTAAAGAAGGTAAAGAAGCCTGGATATTTCTAAAGATGAACAGCCTAACGGACCTTGAACTTATCCGGAAACTTTATGATGCATCCAAAGCAGGAGTTAAAATCAGATTAATTATTCGAAGCATCTGTTCTTTGGTTCCGGGCATCAAAGACCTGAGTGAAAACATAGAAATAATCAGCATTGTTGACAAATATCTGGAACATTCGCGTGTTTTCATTTTTTCAAATAATGGTGATCAAAAAAATTTCATCTCATCCGGAGACTGGATGCCACGCAACCTTGATGTGAGATCGGAAGTTGCTGTACCTATTTATGACCCTTTAATTAAAGCGGAATTGAGGCATATTCTCGAACTTCAATGGAATGATCATGTAAAGGCCAGAATAATCAATAAATTGCAGGACAACCATTATAGAAGTGGTTTGGGAAAAGCAAAAACCCGCGCTCAAGAATCCATTTATCGGTATTTGTCATGATATTGCTTATTTTGCAGAATAAATAAATCTATGCGTTTCGCTTCAATTGATATCGGATCTAATGCTGTCAGGCTTCTATTATGTCATGTAATAGAATCAGGGCCGGAGCCCATATTTAAGAAGGCGGAGTTGGTACGTATGCCCATCAGGCTTGGAGAGGATGCGTTTCGTTATGGGAAGATAACGCCTGAGAAAGAAATTCAGCTGATTCAGGTAATGAAGGCCTACAAGTTATTAATCGATGCTTTTGGGGCTATCGATTACCATGCCTGTGCTACAGCAGCTATGAGAGAGGCCCAAAACAGCGAGCAGGTAATTAATAAAATTAAAAGGGAAAGCGGTATTGATATTGAGTTAATAGATGGCAGAACGGAAGCATTTATTATTTATTCGAATCATATTGCCGAGCATCTGGATCATTCACAGTCTTATCTTTATATTGATGTAGGCGGAGGTAGTACAGAAGTAACATTTTTTTCAGACAATAAAGTTACCGCATCACAATCATTTAATATTGGTACAATAAGAATGTTGGAAAACCAGGTGACGAAAGAAACGTGGAATCATTTCAAAAACTGGATCAGAGAAAAAAGTGAAGGGCATCATCCATTAACCGGAATAGGATCAGGAGGCAACATCAATAAAATTTTTAAGATGCTGGTTCGAAAAGAAAACAAACCACTTACCATTGATAAGATCAAAGAATTATATGCTACTTTACAAAATACCAGCTATGACGATCGCATTACCCTCCTGGGATTAAACCCTGATCGTGCTGATGTAATTATCCCGGCAACAAAAATTTTTCTGACAGTAATGAAGTGTGCCGAAATAACCGACATAATAGTACCACAAATAGGACTTAGTGACGGCATCATTCATCAGCTTTATGAAAAGCACTTAGAGACTATTGCCAAAAAGTAATCTGTTTTTTATTTGAACTGCATGGTCTTCGTAATTTTTGAAGTCTCCATTGCATTTATAAGCACTTCTTCCTCCACCTTACCTAATTTCGGATGACGAATAGCTATTTTATATGCTCCTGTAGGTAATGCAACATCAAACTTACCATTTGCATCATTTGTTTCTCCTTTGTATAATAGATCACCGGTTGTTGAATTATTAACGGTTACAATTCCACCTTTTGCAATAGTGTTGAGCGGGGATAATGCCTGCACAGATAATAAACAAAGTTTATTCCCAACTATTGGCTCTTCTAATTTCACTTTATATATATCCAGCTCTCCAATACCACTATCACGTAACTGAGAAAGATAAACAGTTTTACTATCTACCGCAACACCGATACCAATATCATCATAAGTACTATTAAGCGGGTATCCGATATTCTCCGGTTTACCAAATCCTTCACTTGGATCATTCATTACTGATTTAAAAACATCAT
>JANOBN010000135.1:0-7622 GCA_031411675.1 Bacteroidota bacterium
CATTAAATATGGTATCATACAATTCTTTGTATGCCATTGAAAGTGCATCATCGGGTAGTGTAGGAAAAAGTCTTAAACTCGACCCAACCGGAAGAACAATATTAGCCCCAAGACTGGAAGCGGATTCCGTTGTGGTAATTGAATTCCTTTTCAAACCTTCTCTTAATTTTAATACAACTCAATTTATCAATCGTAAAGACAATGCCTTTATGATTAAAATGGGGTATCCGTTTTTGCAGTTTACTACCAATATTATTTCTGCAACCGGTACCACCATCAATGATAATATGAAAATTGATTTGGAAGGTATTGGAAGAAAAACCTATGGTTATTATACCGATGGCAACTGGCATCATCTGGTATTTAAATACGATGCTGCCAGAGGTAAAAAGGAAATTTGGGTAGATGGTCAATTACCGGATGGTTTCTCCATTACAACGGCAACCGGTTCATTTAATAAAAATGTGGCTAGTCCTTCAAATAATGATGTTTGCTTTAATACAACAACTTCCTATTATAAGTTCTTCGGAAATATTGATGAAATTGCTTTGTATAATAAATCACTACCCTCAAGTTGCATATATCAGCACTATCTTGATTTTCAACAGCAGAAACATTATAATTTTACCAATACAAATGTTGCTCCTCCAGCCGCAGCAGCTGTTAGCTCTTCTGTTGATATAAATGATTATGCGCCGGGTCATCCGTCTTACACAGTAAGTGCTGCTGATCAGCTAAAAGGATTTCCGTTACCACGTTATAAAAGGAATCATACTTTATCACCAAACTTTAACTGGTTGGGTTTACGATACCTTTCCGGTGAATTTCAGCCTGGTGTTTCTTATCAGGATGCTGTTACAAATAGTGTGGAGATTCAAAAACAATTGGCCAAAAATTTTAATTATTATTTATTGGTTTCTGCAAACACAAGCACTTCTACACAATATACTGATCTCACCAAATATCATGGCGCCTGGGTTAAACTGGCAAATGATAATCCACAATGGAAGTCTTCTGCTATCTCTTTCTGGGCGCAGTTAAGTCCTCAGGCGTTTGGCTTTTCATCTAATACCGGTTATATAGAAAATAAAAATTTATCAGGAAATTATTATTTAAGAAACAGCAGCGGGCAATATATAACTCTGACAGGGACGCAAAACGGAAATAAATACTGGAGCCCTGCTGCACCCACAGACTCATTTCTACTTGATGGATTAACCCAGCAAATGCAGATAAGAAGGCTTACTCAATCATTAACTCGTCCTTTAGATTTTATTTGCGAAAACGGTGAGGTAATTCCTAAGCCGGGAACTACCGCAATGCAAATGGATCCAAGCGTTGTTATTGATAAAAGCTTAAGCGGAATTTCTGATTGGGAAACTTATCTGGGAAAGAGAAAAACACAACTTTCGAACTTGTACCGTGATCAGTTTATGACCATGCCACAACTTGCAAATACTTCCTTTTCAGAATATCAAATCTGCGGACATCCAACTGCACATCATAAGTACACTGAAACGAGAATGACAAACACTACTCCTTCAGGTAAACATCTTGCAACTCCAGATTTTTATCCGCGTTGGCCGAGTAACTGGCTTACAGGAACATCAGCATGGAATGGATGGCAGGATATTATTGCCGGAAGATATTATGAAATACAAGCAGGCGATCCTCTTTACTCCCCCTTTATTTCTGCCGGTTGGAATGAAGATGAAGAACGGAATATTCGTCCGGGTCAGTGGTTAGGTCTATTAAAATGTATGGGAATGCTTGGAGCAGAATATTATTTCACCGGATTCTTTAACGAGGCAGCGTCCTACAATGCCCCAAATCCACCGCCTGCTGATCCTAAGGGATATGTATGGCAGGCAGTTGTGCCTTCGTATGCACAGGCAGTAACAAGCCGCTATGAAGATATTCTTCGTAATGGAGATCTAATGCCTGGTGATGTACCCAATTCATATACCAACCCAACAGCTCCGGGTTATTCGTTTGAAGCAGGTGATGCACGTAAACTTGTAGTAGTTCGTAAAAGCAAAACACAGAATATATATGCTATTACCGGAACTATTCAGCCCAATTCAAACATGGCCGGAAACACGGAGATGGAAAGTGAAGCAACTATTACTTTGAATAGTGCAAAACTTCAGTTTAAAATTCGCAGACAAGGAAGCACTTATATATATGATAACAGCAACCCAACAGCTCCTGTTTTTTATCAGCTTGATGAATGGCATGAAAGTTCACATCCTTACCGATGGTCAAAAGACTTCAACCTGGAGGCAGAACTTTCAGATAACTTACCGGCTTCAGTCACTATTAAAACAGATAAGGCGATAGGTTCAACAGCAGGTGATTTCAGAAATGCAAATAGCTATGTTACCTTTTCAAATTCAGCAAACGCTGTAGAATATAAATTCGAACCAAGAACTGCAAGTAATTATTTCTTGTGGGTACGTGCAAGAAGTTCCAATGGTACCAGCACAGGCTTATCCGTTGCACTTGACACCCAAAATGCAAAAACCATTGGTTGTATCACTGACACAGCATGGAGATGGTATAGTATTGATGCTTGTTCCAATTTACCGATTTCATTCAGCAATTTATCTGCAGCCGAACATTCATTATCAATAATTGCATCAAATACCAATGTTCAGTTAGATAAGATTTTAGTTACTATTGATGGGTCACTTCAATTAAATGCTAATCAGCAGGTTTGCAATTTAGTTACTGCTGCAATTACCACATCGGGGCCAACAGGCTTTTGTCCCGGAGGAAATGTAAATCTTACTGCATCCAATGGAACGTCTTATATATGGTCAAACGGACAAACTACGCAGACTATAACAGTTGCTAACAGTGGCAGCTATAGTGTAACCGTTAACAACAATGGTTGTTCAGCAATAAGTACACCTGTTAGTATAACAAAATTTACTACACCATTAGTCTCAGTTACTAATATCGGAAATCTAAGCATATGTCCGGGTGATAGTGTAATACTAGAATCCACGAATGCAGTAAATTATAACTGGTCAAATGGTCAGACATCTGATCTAATTACTGTTTATTCAGCGGGAACGTATGCTGTTACTATTACAGATGCTAACGGTTGTACAAATACCTCATCTTCAGTAAGTGTTATAGTAAACAGCAAACCTGATGCAACTATTTTACCTTCAGGAACCGTTAATATTGTCCCTGGTCAAACATTCACTTTGGCGGCAAACGGCGGAGATACTTACTCATGGTTACCAACCGGAAGCAATACAGGCACTCTTGATGTAACCGCTGCCGGCAACTACCAGGTGATTGCAACAAACGCTGCAGGATGCTCGGATACTTCTGATGTAGTTACTATAAATGTTGCTATACAAATTACTGCTCAAATAACGGTAGATGGTAATAATTACGTTTGCCCAGGAAAATCTGTCAATTTAAATGCATCGAATGCCAGCGCTTACTTATGGTCACCTAACGGAGAAACTACACAGTCAGTTACTGCAACAAATCCAGGCACCTATGAAGTAAGAGTTTTTGACGGATATGGTAATAGCGTCACCACAAATGTTACTTTATTACAGGGCTCTTCCCCGTCGTCACCGGCTTTAGCAATTAATTATATTCCAAATGCCGCCTACCAGTTAACAGCAAGTGAGCCTTCAGCAGCATCCTACTCATGGTCTACCGGACAGACATCAGCAACTATAAATGTTACATCACCTGCAATCTATTCAGCTGTTGCAATCAATGCATATGGTTGCGTATCGGATACAGCTTTTATGGATGTAAACTCCATTACAGGTCAACCTTGTGGTAAAGCTGACATGCTTACTGCATACGATATTACTGACGCTGCAGCAACGATTGCATGGAATCCTGCAGTTACTGCAGATGCGTTTACAATAATAGTTTGGAAAACAGGAACTAACAGTTCACAATCTTATAATATCCCGGGCAATGTTTCTAATTACAGAATATCAGGCTTATCACAAAACTCAAACTATTCTTGGCAAATCCAAACACAGTGTGTTGGTTTACTTCAAATGAGTGATGTAGGATCGTTTACAACAAACTCTTCCGTATTACCTTGCGGATCAATCCCTCAAAGTTTGAATGCTACGGAAATAAACACAACAAAGGCAAAGCTTAACTGGTTCCCTACAACTGCAACTCAGTTTAAAGTAAGATACCGTGTTATTGGTGCAGCTAACTACCGTTACAAAACATATAGCGGAACACTCAACATGGCCGGAGGCCCAATAACAAATCTGGTTTCAGGTACTATGTATGAATGGAGTGTGCAGGCATTATGTAATGGAATAACAACTGCATATTCTCCATCTTCCTACTTCTCTACCATCAACACTTGCGGTTATCTTGGTAACACAGCCATGGTTAATGTAAGTCCAACTACTGCAACTATTTCGTGGGAGAGTCTCGTAAGTATGGATACAATCAGAATCAGAGTCAAAAATACCACAACAAATACTGATCGTAATATATATATTCTTGGAAATCCAAATCCGGGACAGGTTCTTATCAAAAACCTTCGACCTAACACCACTTACCTGATTGATGTCAGAGGTAAATGTTCAACGGGTGCACTTGGTGCCTGGTCGCCTAAAGTAAGTGTTACTACCACTTCAGTTGCAGTTAGATCCGGTGATGATAATCCTTTAGGAATTGCAGGTTATCCTAATCCGACACGCGATTACCTTAACTTTGTATTTGAATCTGAAACAAAGGAAGATTATACACTAAAAGTCAGTGATATGTCAGGAAGAGAATTGTTTCAGGAAATAAGAACTTCAGAAAATGGAGTTAACAGTGGTGATATTAATGTAAACAAATTTTCACCTGGCCTTTATCTTCTGATTATACAAAAAGGAGCAGTATCAAGTCGTTTCACATTTGTGGTTAATTAATAATTTATTATCTTGGTTATTAAAAGGGCTGGTCGCACACCAGCCCTTTTTTTATTCAAAATCTTCGTACAAAAGATATTTCTTTCTCTTTAGTTTATAGGTTTCAATATCCTTTTGCCAGCTATTCCTGATCTCTTCCTCCGGAACATTATCTTCAATCTGTTTCCGAAACACATCGTTACCAGCTAACTTATCAAAAAATGAATTGAAAAATTCATCCTTGCTATCTGAAATTTTATAGAGTGCCAGCAGCCAGTATATATATAATTGACCGGCACTGCTCATATATTGATATCCGAATTCTCTTAAATCATATCCGGCACAAAGTTGATCCTCATAAAGTGGTTTTAGTGATTTCCCCGATATGCTTTTAGGTGTAAATGTAAAACTTCCATTCTTTAAACCCGGCTTACCTATTACCTGAAAGGGATATTCAGTTCCTCGCCCAATACTTAAATCTGTTCCTTCAAAAAAACATAAAGAGGGATACAAATAAACGGAAGACATATTCGGAAGATTTGGCGAAGGTGACACAGGAAGGTCATATAATACTTTGTGATTCCAGTTATCCACTTTAATATAAAACAATTCACAACTATTTCCATTTTTGAGCCAATGTTCCCCATTCAGCATTAAGGCATATTCTGCAATAGTTAATCCATGTACAACAGGAATTGGGTTCATCCCTACAAATGAGGCAAAAGCAGTATCCAGAACCGGGCCGTCAACATAGAATCCATTTGGATTCGGCCGGTCAAGCACTAGTAATGGTTTCTTTAGCTCAGCACATGATTCCATCACATATTGAAGTGTTGAAATATAAGTGTAAAACCTTGCTCCTACATCCTGTATATCAAATAAAACAATGTCAACTCCAAAAAGGTCTCCTGGTGTTGGTTTCTTATGTGAACCATAAAGAGATATAACCGGAATTCCTGTTTTACGATCCCTACTATTATTTACTGTCTCCCCTGCTTCAGCTTCTCCTCTAAAACCATGTTCAGGAGCAAAGACACATTTTATATTCATTCCGGAAGCCAGCAAAGTATCAACAAGATGAGTACTCCCTATAATTGAGGTTTGATTGGCAACAATGGCAATATTCTTTTTTCTTATTAAGGAAAAATATTCTTTAGTCCTCTCTGCCCCCGGAATGCTCCGAAGCTGGGCATTCGAAACTATTGTAAACAATAATATCAAAATTAAAATAAATAAAATATAGCCACAACGGGCATGTATCTTCATGTGCTGTTTATTTCCGACGCCAAACTTATTAAGAAAAACAATAGTGCAGATTATTTCATTTAATGCATCTTTGCATCAAGAACTATGAATACGCAATCATTTATTGCCGGGAAAATAATAAAGGGATCTGACGGAAAATCAATGTACGGCCAGCCGGGCATAAAGCTGGCAATAACGAGCATGGCATTAGGTGTTACGGTAATGTTGGTAACTATAATGGTAGTTACAGGTTTTAAAGAGCAGATTACTGAAAAAATTTCAGGCTTTGCAGCTCATTTGCAACTTACCTCTTTTGCTTCAGGAAATAACCTTGACGAAACATCATTCTCCAAAAATCAACCTTTTCTTGATAAAATTAAAGCCCTTCCTGACGTAAAACATATGCAGATTTATGCCCGTAAAGCGGGTATCCTGAAAACAAAAACGGATTTTGAAGGTGTAGTATTAAAGGGCATTAGTTCTGATTACGATTTTGATTATTTATCTAAAAATCTGACAACCGGACGACTGCCTGATGTGAGTGCAAAAGAACCGGCAACGCAAGCACTGATTTCTAAAAATATTTCGGAGAAACTACAATTAAAAACCGGAGATAACTTCCTTGTTTATTTTTTGGAAAACAATAAAAAAGTGCGCAGGTTTTCAGTATCGGGAATATATAATACAGGCCTTTCAGAAGAATTCGATAATATATATCTTTTTTGCGACATCCGTATTATTCAAAAATTAAACAATTGGAATGACGATGAAATTGCCGGTATTGAAATATATACAAATGATTTTAAAAATTCTGATGAGACAGCAAGTTCTGTTTATAACATTTCAGGATACAATTTTAATTGCATAAGCATAAAAGAAATTTATCCGCAAATATTCAATTGGCTGGAATTACAGAATATAAATGTATTAATAATTATCTGCCTAATGATGCTGGTTGCAGGAATCAATATGATATCTACCCTGTTAATAATCATTCTTGACAACACGCTTTCAATCGGACTGTTTAAAGCAATTGGTGCATCTTCCGGCTTTATCAGAAAAATTTATCTTCGAATATCATTTTACATAATTATAAGAGGTCTGATTATTGGAAATATTGCAGGGCTCTTACTTTGTTTCCTGCAATATCAATTCGGCATTATAAAACTTCCTCAGGAATCCTATTATGTATCTACAGTTCCTGTAAGTTTTAATGTGACCGGAATTATTTTAGTAAATGGAATAACATTAATTATATGTATTTTAATGCTAATAATACCTTCAGGGATAATAAGCAGGTTATCACCTGCAAAAGTGCTTCAGTTCAGTTAAAATTAATACAAAGTTTTAGTGGGTTTTTCAATCCATACCTGAAATAACTTCAGGCCTTCCTCCCGCATTAATTGTATGCCGGGTATCTTCCTCTCCTGCATTGGAATCTGAATCTCTTTATATATAAATGAGTCATCAAAT
>JANOBN010000136.1:0-5394 GCA_031411675.1 Bacteroidota bacterium
AGAATCGATGACTGCACTAAGTGAAAACACTAAAGGCTGACTAACAACAAATGAATTAGAAACAGTACAAGCGTTTTGATCAGTAACCGTTACAGAATATGTTCCTGCAATTAATCCAGTGCGATCCTGTGTTGTTGCACCGTCATTCCAAAAATAAGTATACGCCGGTGTTCCGCCTGAAGGAGTAATATCGATTGCACCATCACTTCCTGCAAAACAATTTACTGAATCGATGACAGAGGTAAGTGTTAAAGCCAACGGTTGATTAACAGTAAACACGGAAACTCTGGTACATGCATTTGCATCAGTTACGGTTATTGTATAAATGCCCTGAACAAGATTTGTACGATCTTCAGCTGTTGCTCCGTCGTTCCACAAAAAAGTATAAGGTTGCGTTCCTCCTGTTGTTGTAAGTGTTATTGCACCATCATTAAATCCGAAACAGCTTACAGAATCAATCAATGATATGAAATCCAATGCAACAGGTTCCCCAACAAAATAACTTTGATTAACAGTGCAACTATTTGCATCGGTAACAGTAACCGTATAATTTCCTGCAACAAGATTTGTGCGGTCTTCAACAGTTAAACCATCGTTCCAGAGGTAAGATAATAACGGTGTTCCTCCGCTTGCAGTAATATTTATTGATCCGTCATTTCCGCTGAAACAATTAACCGAATCTACAATTGCATTAAGTGCGAGTGCTGATGGCTCATTAACAAAAAATGATGCTGTGTCTTTACAGGTATTCTGATCAGATACGGTAACAGAATAGGCTCCTCCGGGCAGTCCGGCAATATCTTCGGTAATCTGACTATTACTCCAGGCAAAAGTATATATCGCTGTACCGCCGGTAACTGTAATATCTATTGAGCCATTACTATTACCATTGCAATTAACATCGGATACAATTCCTGAAATATTAATTTTTGGTGGTTCGGTAAGTGTAATATTATCAGTCTGCGTATCGCCATCATTATCAGTTACCGTTACCGTATAAGTGCCGGCCGGTAAGGATGAAATGTCTTCAGTAGAAGCTCCATTAGACCATTGAAAAATAAAAGGTACAGAACCTCCGGTAATAGTAAGATCAATAATTCCGTCACTACCACCATTACAGTTAATATTAAATCCATTAAAGACAGAAGGGGTAAGTGATATAGTAAAAGGAGCCGGTTGTTTTGAGGTCAATGTTTTTTTTGCAAATGAAGGACGACTCCAAATGCAAGTTAATATATAAACGAAAAAAAGGATGACCTTGCAGTTAAATCGGGGCAGCCGGGTAAAGTTCCACATACTATGATAAATGATATAAAAGCAGGCCGTTAGTTTTAATATACAAAAGTAGGTAAATTAGCTAATGCAAAGTGTATGCATATGCATGATTTTAGGCAGTTATGATTTTTATGAAAAATCAAAGCAGTTGTTGAAGCAAGGCAGGCATAATACCAATAGCCAGGCTTAACAATGCAGATACGATCATAACTACTTTATGCGAGGCGGGTATTTCTTCAATTTCCGAACCTTGCTGGAACAAAGTATAGAGGACCCTGAAATAGTAATAAACCCCAATTAAAGAACTTACAACTGCAGTGATAACCAGCCACATATATCCACTTTGAAGTGCCCCGGTAAACAAATAGTATTTGGCAAAGAAGCCTGCAACGGGAGGAATTCCGGCCAGTGAAAGCAGAGATATAATCATCAGAAAAGCAATAAATGGGCGGGAATGTGCCAATCCTCTGAGTGAAGAAATCTGTTCATTTCCACCTGAGCTTACAGAGTGAAGTAAGGCAAATGCCCCCATTGAAGAAAGCGAGTAGGAGGCCGCATAGAGAAGAATTGCTCCTGATGACCGCTCATTTAGCGCCACAATTGCCATTAACATATATCCTGCATGTGCTATACTGGAATAGGCCAGCATTCTTTTCAAACTTTGTTGCCATACTGCGAGGAGATTACCACCAATCATGGAAGCTGCAGAAATAACAGCAAGCGATGGTGCCCAGGTATCATGTAGCTCCACAAAACTGGTACTGAATAACCGGTAAAAAGCAGCAAATGCGGCCGTCTTCACCACTGTTGCCATAAAAGCCGTTATCAGAGTTGGTGCTCCTTCATAAACATCGGGGGCCCAAAAGTGAAATGGCACCGCTGCAATCTTAAAGCATAAACCCATCATAATAAGTAAAACACCTGCCAGCACAAATCCGGGCATTGAAGTTCCCTGACTGCGCAATGAATCTGCAATAGCCTGAAGATTAAACGAACCTGTTGCTCCATAAATCAATGCAATTCCAAATAATAAAAATCCGGTGGCAAAAGCCCCCATCAGAAAATACTTTAACCCTGCTTCATTACTCCTAACATTCCTTTTATCACTGCCGGCAAGAACATAAAGTGATATCGACAATATTTCCAGCCCTATAAACAACATAGTAAGATCAGCATAACTGACCATTATAATACCTCCTGATAATGCAAAAAGTATAAGAGATGAATGTTCGGCAGTGTTTGATTCAACAGAAAAATAAGAACGTGCCATGATCAACCATAATAAGGTGGTAACAATGAGCAGTGCTGAAAATGCCAATGCATAATTATCAGTAACCAACATTTGGTTGAACCAAGATGCACCCTGATTCCAATCGTTAAAAATACTACCCATTGCTGCAATCAGCGCAAGAGCAATTATCGGGACAATAGCTTTTTTTAAATGGAATACTTCCGCCATCATACAAATGACGCCTGCAATGGCAATTATTATCAGTGCATTCATGGATTAGTATACCTGCTTTATATGACTTAATATTTCTTCAACTGCCGGTTCGGTAAGTGTCAACAATGGCTTTGGATAAATTCCACTAATAACAATTATTGCAGCAATGGTAATTAATACAATTTTTTCACTTCTGTGCAATCCGGTAAATTCATGATTCTTTTCGCGTGCTTCACCTAGCATTATTTGCTGATACGATCTTAACATGTATACTGCACCGAGTATTACAGTAAGTCCTGCAGCTGCTGCCAGCCATGCATTGAAACGAAAGATGCCTGTCAACAAAAGAAACTCGCCTACAAATCCATTAGTTAGTGGCAATGCCACACTGCCCAATAATATAATCATAAATAAAACGGTAAACACCGGATTAACATTTGCTATTCCACCCAATTCATTCAGCGACCGGGTTTTCATACGTCGTTGTATGATCTCTACAATAAAAAATACACCAACCACATTCACTCCATGTGCCATCATTTGAACCATTGCACCTTGAATTCCTTCCATATTTAATGTAAGTATTCCGGCTGCAATAAGTCCTGCATGTGCAAGAGAAGAATAAGCAATTAATCTTTTAAAATCTTTCTGCACCAATGCCATACAGGAAGCATAAATTACGCCTGCAATTGCAAAACACATTACTATTCCTCCATATTGATGTAATGCTTCCGGAAACAATGGCAGCAACCATCTCAGCAAACCGTAAGTCCCCATTTTTAACATGATGCCGGACAGCAGCATGGTTCCTTGTGCAGGTGCCTCTGTATAGGTATCCGGCTGCCAGGTATGTAACGGAAATATCGGAATCTTCACTGCAAATGCTGCAAGGAACATCCAGAACAACCAATTTTGATCGGAGGATGATAAAGCAACTTTATATAAATCTTCTATCGCAAAAGAATGTGCACCCGGAGTTTGTAAGTAAAGATAAATCAGTGCAACCAGCATGAGCAAACTGCCTGTCATGGTATATATAAAAAACTTCAGTGTGATACGAACCCTGTCGGCTCCGCCCCACATCAGACAAATAAAATAAATCGGAATTAATGCAAGCTCCCAAAATATATAAAATAAAAATCCATCCATGGAAGTAAATACACCAATTAATGCTGCCTGCATAATCAGCATTAACGCATAGAAAGCTTTTGGCTTATCATAATTTGTACCGAATGAACTTAATACAATCAATGGCATGAGCACATTGGTAAGAATTACCAGCAACAGACTGATACCATCCAATCCCAAACTGAAACTTATTCCCAGATCTTTTATCCACCAGATATCAAATGAAAGCAGATCTCCGGGTTCTGTTATGTAAAGACTTATTGCATATACAGTAAGTGCCAGCGACAACAATGATGACACCAACGCTTTTACCCGAACCGGAATTGAATCCGGGGTCAGACAAAACAAAGCTGCAATAAGCGGAAGTAATACTAAGCTGAGAAGAAGCATTTAAAGAATTAAGTTGAGTGCAAGCAATGCAATGATACCGATTATCATGCTGAATATATAGAATCCGATATTTCCTGTTTGAAATGTCCTAAGTACGTTACTTGCTGAGTTAACAACTCTACCGGTTCCATTAACGATTTTGTCGATGAAACCATTTTCAACATACTTGTAAACAATTGAGGATATTTTATCAAGGGGCTTTGTAATTAATGCCGCATAGATTTCATCAACATAATACTTATTATATACAAGGGTTGCAAACGAACCCAGTTTTTCACTCTCTGCCTCCGGTGTTCTTTTTCCTGATATATAATAATTTCTAACGATGAAAATAATTGCTATAAGCGCAATAACGGATATGCCGATTAATGCTATTTCAAAATTTTCTGAAGGATGAAATTCATGATGACGGAAACTCACCAACGGCTCCATAAAACTGCTGAACAGGTGAGGCATGCCGAATATAGCTGGTACTCCCAGAAAACCTCCGATAGCAGAAAGTATTGCAAGGACTATTAACGGAAAAGTCATTACTGTCGGAGACTCATGCAAATGTGTTTTTTGTTGTTCGCTACCTCTGAATTCCCCATGAAAAGTGAGATAATATAAACGGAACATATATATAGCTGTAAGTGCGGAAGTTCCCGCAAGCACAGCAAACATTAACGTACTATGTCCATAAACCTTTGCAAGAATCTCATCCTTGGAAAAGAAACCTGCAAACGGCGGCATGCCGGCAATGGCTAATGTTCCGATCAGGAAAGTAAAGTGAGTTACAGGCAGCGCTTTTCTCAATCCACCCATATTTCTGATATCTTGCTCATTGCTCATAGCATGTATTACACTACCTGCACATAGGAATAATAAGGCTTTAAAAAATGCATGCATCACAACATGAAAAAGTGCAGTATCATAAGCCCCGACACCAAGTGCAACAAACATATACCCCAACTGACTTACGGTTGAATAAGCCAGTACTTTTTTAATATCATTTTGTTTCAGTCCGATAGTAGCTGCAAACAATGCAGTGAGCAGCCCTATAACAGCCACAATTTCACCGCTGAATGGAGCCAGCGTGTATAAAATGTTGGAACGGACAATCATATATATACCGGCAGTTACCATAGTTGCTGCATGTATAAGTGCTGACACCGGGG
>JANOBN010000137.1:0-4213 GCA_031411675.1 Bacteroidota bacterium
CGCCGGCATGCATCAGGTAGGAGAGCTTCAAACCAAAATAACCTTAACTAAGGCTGATAAAACATTGCATGAAAATTGTGATCGGCTTTATGCAAGTGAATGGGAAAATGCTTTAGATATTGGAGATTTCCCAGTCGATAAATACAATGCTTTCATCTGGCCAAAAGGCATGATTGGCAAACTCGATCCAGCAATTAGAAAATTATTATTTTCAAAACCAGCAGAGACGATCACAAAAGACTTAGTTCCGGTCAGGCTTATTAAAATATACGGCTTTCTATTACAATCAACAGTAACACAGATTAGTTTAAATCAATCACATTGGGATAATAATAAGTGGATGTATTTTGTTTGTGGATCTAGGCGTGAGTACAATAATTTCAGATTGAATGATTGTTTGTTTGCAATAAACAAGGAAGGGAAGACGTATACTTTTGAACTTATCATTGTTAAAGGAAAATGTGAGGTTAAAACAAAGGATGGAAATTATTTCATTGCTTATTTATCCGCTACCCAAATGAGAAAAGAAACACAGGTTTTAAGAACAACACTATTTGATATTGGAATAAATTATAGTAAAAGAGGTGATTTAGATAAAAAGTTAACAAAACCACAAACAGTGGCTATTAAAAATATATTCAAGTTGGGTAATAAAAATCTCAAGGCGAAGTTTAGTAAATAATGTAAAAAACAAAAATGATATGAAATTAACAGGTATTGAAAAAGGACAGGTAATCGAAAAGTTAAAGGATTTATTTGAAACCGAAGAAGTTTCGTATAATGGTTCAAACAGATTTGTGGTAAGGCAACGATATAGCCTTGATGTACCCGGTGGGACAGTTTTATTGTTCAAGGATAAACTATTTGATGAAAATTGTCAGGCAATTCCACTTTCAATTGAATACAACGGTATTTTTCCGTTTATAAAAAATGTGGCCACTGTATGTATAAGAGAAAATATTCAGCTTAAAGATCATAGAGTTTCCCAGGTCCGCAAAGATGGGCTAATTGATAAAGATGGGAAAGAATTGTTACCATGTATTTATGATTCAGTAAAAGTCAATTTAGACGGTTCGATAGAAGTGACGAAGGATAAGGTAGTTAAAATAAGCACCCTTAGGGAAATTGTTGCTGGCGATTTTGATTGGGATGATGCTATCACTAGGTCGTATTAAATGATCTTATGTAGTTATGAAAACTTTTATTGGCCCGTGTATCCACGGACCGAAATCCTTGGTGACGTGATAAGAGATAGAATATTTCCAAACTAAAATTTAAAACGACATCCCTTGTCGCTACCATAAGATACTTTTGTTCTATCATTAAAACTAAAGTATTATGGAATCACCCGAACCCAAACTCCACAATTTCAACCTTTTCTCCGATGGGGGCCTCTATATAGCAGCATCCCGCTTATATTACGCCTATTTTAAAAAAGTCCCAAGTATAAAAATTATCCGCGACATAGATGGAACCCGGCTGAGAAAATGGCTGGAGACAAAGGGCAGTGTTGAAATAATAAATAAACATAGCACACAGTCTTACGACAGAAAAGAAAAGAAATTAAAACATACAGATGCTTTTTATTTACTGAGGAACGGGTTATTGATAAATCTGGATGCTTTTGAAGTTAATATCCTTCACGATTGCAATCAGGATGAAGAGGCTGAACAACTAACATTGCAGTTGAAACAATTTATAAAGCGAAGGCGTAAAACACAAAACATATGTATGGTTATAAATGGGCAATCAGGTTTGGATACTGCAAGCTTAAAGATCAAAAAACCCAAAATGAGCTTAACCAAAAACTACAATGATGATCTAAACCAGCTTCATGAAAAATTATTGGAAACTTTAAAACAAAGGGATAAAAGTGGATTGATTCTTTTTCACGGATTGCCTGGAACCGGCAAGTCAACCTACATCCGTTACCTTATCCGTTGTATCAATAAAAAAGTAATTTTCATGCCTCCGGGCCTGGCGGGGAATATGGATGCGCCCAGTGTTGCCAACCTATTAATTTCAAATGCCAACACGGTCTTTGTCATTGAAGATGCCGAGGAATTATTATTATCCCGTGATACCAATAAAAATTCAAGTATCTCCATGTTATTAAACCTTACGGATGGCTTGCTGGGAGAAACTCTGGGCATACAGGTTATTGCTACTTTCAATACTGATCTGCATAATATTGACAAAGCATTGTTACGCAAAGGACGTTTGACAGCCATTTATGAATTCAAACCCTTGTCCATTGAAAAATCCCGGGTATTATTACAGGAATCCGGTATTAAAGATTATTTTGTAAACAAACCTATGACGCTTGCTGATATTTATAATACCGAAAATGAAAGCTACCAGTTTAAAACGATAAACCGTCCGCAGATAGGTTTTTTATCAAATGCGGTTTAATATACGCTATGCCAAAAGAAACATACATATCCCGTTTCTCACTCATCATAAAACGCCTCGAAAGGGCCCCGGCCACTTATGAGCAAATTGCTAATTACCTCGAAGATGAATCGGCCATCCAGGATAAGGACTTCAATATTTCACTGCGAACCCTGCAACGGGATATAAAAGACATATATGCACAGCTTGACATTGAAATTGTAAACGAAAAAAAGGGAGATAAAAGATATTTTATAAAAAGCAGGCCCGAAACACAGGAGCACAGCCAGCGCTTATTGGAGTCCTACCAGGTAATCAATGCCATACATGCATCGCAGGATTTTGAGGATATTGTTTTCCTGGAAAGCCGTAAACCAAAGGGACTGGAGCATTTTTATGGGTTACTCTATGCCATTAAAAACAAAAGGGTCGTAAACTTTCAGCATTATAAATACTGGGACGAAACCATTACCAACCGCACGGTGCATCCACTGGTGCTTAAAGAATCGCAGGGCCGCTGGTACCTGGTTGCTGTTGACACAAAGGACAACCAGTTAAAAACATTCGGACTCGACAGGATGACTGATATAGACATCAGCAAAATAAAATTCCGGGAAATCTATACTTATAATCTAAAGGAATTGTTTACCCATTCCTTTGGGATCATCAGCCTGGACAATGAAAAGCCGCAGACCGTGCATTTACAATTCAGCTATGAGCAGGGGCAGTATGTAAAGACTTACCCTTTGCATACATCACAAAAGATAGTGGAAGAAAACACCAAGGTCGTAATGGTTGAACTGGTTGTGTTCATCACTTACGATTTCATCAGAGAACTACTTTCTTTTGGGGCGGAGCTGCAAGTACTCGGGCCTGCAAAGCTGCGGACTGTAATTAAAAAGCATTTAGTGAATACACTTAAAAAATATAAATGATTTTATAATGAATGATTGCGAAACATACCGACACCTACTCTCTAAGTCCACCTTCATGATGGGGCATCAGTGCTCCAGGCGGCTTTGGCTTTATAAAAACCGGCCGGACCTGAGGCCGGAAATTTCCGAATCACATCAGATGGTATTTACAAAAGGTACTAATACTGGTTTATTGGCGCAGCAATTATTCCCCGGAGGTAAAGATGCCACACCGGTGGATTATTTCAGTTACCCGGCAGCCATACAACAAACATATGATTGGATCAATAATAGCGAAGCGATCATTTACGAACCTGCTTTTCAATACGACCGGGTGATGGCAGCACTGGATATCCTGGTGAATAAAAATGGAAGCTGGCATGCGTATGAAGTAAAAGCCAGTAATGAATTAAAGGAACAGTTTATTATGGATGCTGCACTGCAGTATTATGTTATTACCAATGCGGGTTTACCATTGACCGATATTTCCATTATTCATTTAAACCGAGATTATGTTCGGCAAGGGTCGTTGGATCTAAAGCAGCTTTTTAAAATCGTTTCCATCAAAAAAGAAGTGCTGGCATTGCAGAAAGATATTAAAACATGGGTCGGAAAAAACAAAAAAATACTTTTGTTAAAAACGGAGCCCAAAAAAGATATTGGTCCACACTGCAGCGATCCTTATGAATGTGAATTCGTGGACCATTGCTGGAGCCATATACCGCAGATTTCAGTCTTCAGTCTGACCCGTCTTAATGGAGCTAAAAAATTTGAATTGTATTATAAAGGAGCCATCGAATTTCATCAGTTACCTGCCAATTATGCACTAACAGCTTCCCAACAATTACAGGTAAAAGCATATAAAGAAAACTATACCCATATAGAACGGGCAAATATTAAAACCTGGC
>JANOBN010000138.1:0-3787 GCA_031411675.1 Bacteroidota bacterium
CGAACTGACTTCCTCCTGCAATATCAGTTCGGATATAAGCTCATTTGGGTATTGCTCATGTCGAATTTAATTGCTCAATTGCTGCAGGCTTTGTGCATCAGGCTTGGTGTGGTGCGCGGACGTGATCTTGCACAGGCATCACGGGAAATTTATCCGGCGCCGGTAAATATATTTTTGTATATCCTTGCAGAAATTGCCATTGCAGCATGTGATCTTGCTGAAGTTTTGGGAATGGCTATCGGCCTACAACTATTATTTCATATTCCGTTAATGTGGGGTGTTGTGATTTGTGTATTAGACACATTCCTCCTGCTCTTTCTGATGAACTATGGAATTCGAAAACTGGAAGTTTTTATTATCGGTCTCATTGCAATTATTGGCATGGCATTTTTTGCGCAAATGATTTTTGCAAGTCCTGATATTACAGAAATTGCAGGAGGCTTTATCCCATCCATTCCCAATAGTACTGCTTTATATATTGCAATTGGCATTATTGGTGCAACGGTAATGCCTCATAATCTTTATTTGCATAGTTCCCTGGTTCAGACACGCAAATTTGAGCGCACTTCAACGGAAATCAAAAAAGCAATACGATTCAACCTCATTGATTCAACTATTGCTCTGAATCTTGCTTTTTTTGTGAATGCTGCTATTCTTATTTTAGCCGGTACTGTTTTCTTTAAAAACGGGCTTTATGAAGTGGCCGATATACAAGATGCACATAAGCTTTTAGAACCATTAACAGGAGCCGCACTTGCACCTATACTGTTTGCCGTTGCACTTTTATGTAGCGGTCAGAGCTCAACTATTACAGGAACACTGGCAGGACAAATTGTAATGGAAGGATATCTTAACATCAGAATACAGCCCTGGATCCGCAGGCTGCTTACAAGGGTAATTGCCATTGTTCCGGCATTACTTGTCATCAATTATATGGGTGAAGGAGCAACTGGTGAACTTCTTGTTTTGAGTCAGGTAATATTAAGTCTTCAGCTTGGTTTTGCAATTATTCCGCTGATCCATTTTGTAAGTGATGCGGATAAAATGAAAGAATTCGTAATTAAACCATATATAAAAGTCCTTGCATGGTTAAGTGCATTAATAATTGTTTCACTAAATGTCAAACTGGTTAGTGAACAATTATTGAACTGGATGCAAGCCTACCCTGACGCCTTATGGTTAAATTTTATTGTGCTGCCGGTTGCCATATTTTCGGGCTTCATTCTTATATATATTACTTTCCTGCCTCTCTTTAAAACAAAGAAAAAATCAGAGGCAATCGTTCCACATGGTGGATTTAAAGCAATTACGGATGTGCATTCCCCGGCTTACAAAAGAATTGCTATAGCACTCGACTTTTCCGAAAGTGACTCTATCACCGTAAATCATGCTTTGGCACAGGGCGGCAAGGATTCAGAGTATCTTATAATTCATGTTACCGAAACGCCGGGAGCCTTAATGTTTGGTAAGGATACCCGTGATATGGAAACAGAAGTAGATATAAAAAATATTGAGCAATATGTAAATAATTTAAGATCTCTGGGATATAATTGTAAAGGAGAATTAGGTTTTGGAAATCCTAAAGTGGCCATTGTACAAAAGTCAGAAGAATTTAATGCCGACTTATTAGTGATGGGTGCTCATGGTCACCGAATGTTAAAAGATATTATTTTCGGTACTACCGTAGATTCTGTTCGTCACTCATTAAAAATTCCTGTGCTAATTGTTAGATAAAAGCTAAGGTGTAACAAGCTGTACTTTCTGTTGTAAGGTCTTATAATTTTCAGAACCAATTGTTGATTTCCAACGGCGGAAATTTCTTATTGCTTTCCATTTTGCAGAAAGAGTCCAGTCGCGGGTATAAAAAGTTTTGCCGGCTGCAATTGAATTCTGTTTAACGCCCATAATTTTCCCTTGAGATTCCTGAAGTAATAATACACAATGAAGATATAACTGATGTGCATGCTCCATTACCTTTACCTGCAATTCTGTTAATGTTTCTTCTCCGTTCAAAGGAGTAAATTGTGTTGTAATCAAATCACCACTATCAATACCGGCATCTATCCACATAACCGAATTTCCTATCATATGAAATTGGTTGATAGAAAGGCACCAGTTAGTACAATTAGGACCACCTTTTATGTAGGGCGACAATCCGGTATGAAGATTTATTATACCAATCTTAAACTCCAACTCCAGTATTTTTTTCTTCAACATTGCAGTTCCGGAGACCATTACCAGGTCGGGTTGCAGTCTTTTTAAAAAATCAACGGTTTCATCACAGTTTATTGTGCTTACAGTGGTTGTTTCTACTTTAGGAAAAGTAAATTTTGTTTGATAATAATCCTGCATGCCAAACCAGGATCTTCTTAACTCCTGAAAAAGTATACGATCCATCAAAGCATAAATATAGTCTGTTATGGAGCGCCTTTTTTTATTTGTTTTTTTTTGTTCAATCACGATGCCCGACAACTGAAACTGATTTGATAATTTAGTCGCCAGCGCTGCCTGATTGGGTGCATTACTTGTAAGTAAAACAATTTTCATTTTCCAAAAAGGCTTTTAATCTTAGATACAGCTCCGGTAATTCTTAAACGGGTTTTTAAAAAACTTTCGTTGTATAATTCAATTCGTGGAATGGAAAATCTAGCATGCTTATGCCTATCCTCATTATATATTTTCTGATCAACAGCCAGACCCAGCCGGTATCCGGTACGATGGGCCAGGTTTTTAACCTTACCATTATAGCTTCCCACAGGATAAGAAATTGCGGAAGGAAAAACGCCCAGATGTTCCCTTATTTTCATTCCGGAATCAACCATTTCTTTAACGATCATTTTTTCACTTTCTAGTGTTGCCAGAGGAGGATGAGTCACTGTGTGCGACCCGATTTCAATATTGTTTTTGTGTAAAAACTTTAATTCATCCCAACTAAGCATGGTATTTCTTTCCTGCTGAACATCATTGAACTCTTTGGCATAAAATGCAAGAACATTGTCTCGTTGCACCGGTGTTACTACTTTTAAATGTTGTTTGAGTTTGCTTCCGAAGCTCATCCTTTCCTTCTTTCCCTTCCAGCTTTTAATGATTTTAAAACCTTTCACCTTTGGCGGTTCGTCTGTAATTAACTTTGACGTATGAAAAAATAGATAATCCAGTTTATAGGTCCAGGTAGGTTCATTCTTATCAATACAATCAGTTACAACAAATAACGTGGCAGGCATTTTATATTTTTGCAAAACCGGAAAACTGTATTCAATAAAATCATGATAACCGTCGTCAAACGTAATTATAGCCGGCGGACGATTGAAAATCCTTCTTTCCTTAAAAAAATACTCATCAAGGCTGATTACCGTATATTTTTTATCCAGAAATCTTATAACACGTTCAAATAGCGCAGGATCCATGGGATCCCATAATGGATCACGAACAGGACTTACCCTATGAAACAGTAAAATATAAACGTTTTCTGAAGCCATTGCAGCGCGAAATAAGTGTTTTTCATCCAAACAGAGGATAATAGCTGTTAGAATACGATATTTGCCAACACTTTTATGGCAGTAAAAACAATTAATATAGAAAACAGAAAGGCCGGGTTCAATTATTTTATCACAGCGGCTTATGAAGCAGGTATTATTCTTACCGGAACAGAAATCAAATCGGTACGGGAAGGTAAGGCCAATTTGAATGATGCCTGGTGTTACATAAAAAATGATGAGTTATGGATTAAAAGCATGCACATCAGTGAATATGCACCCGGTAGTTATAACAACCATATACCTAAAAG
>JANOBN010000139.1:0-3801 GCA_031411675.1 Bacteroidota bacterium
CACCAGCCGCGCCAGACACCACCACCGTTTCGCCATTTTTAGGCTTGCCAATTCGCGTTAAACCAAAATAAGCGGTAAGGCCAGGCATTCCTAGTACACCCAGAAAATAACTTGCAGGAGCAATTGAAGTATCAATTTTTACAATGCTATTTTCAGTTGCCATGCACTGTTGTTGCCAGGGTAAATAACCTGCTACAACGTCATTTTCTTTAAACATGGTGTAATTACTTTTTACCACTTTAGCTATTGCACCACCGGTAATTGGCTTTCCCAATTCAAATGGAGGAACATAGGATTTGGCATCATTCATTCTGCCCCTCATATATGGATCCACAGAAAAATACATCGCTTCTAAAAATACTTCCTTATTCGCAAGTTCGGGTAGAATTATTTCTTTGGTTTCAAAATTCTCCATCACCGGTTTTCCCTTTGGTCTTTTGGATAGTATAATTTGGTTTGTGTTCATTTTATTAAAAGATTTAAAAAGGTTTTGTAAGATGGAGTGCAACACTTGTTCTGAAACTTCATTCAGTCCTATCCAAACAGATCCATCTGCATGATTGATGTCTAAATTCTTACATCATATTTTTACAAGCTTCAGCACATTTTCTGCAAGCTGCTTCACAAGCTTCGCAATACCCGCTATTATGCTTGCTGCATTCATCTGCACATGCCTTAGCACATATCATACATAACGAAATTGCTTTTGAACTACCCAAACTCATAAGCTACGCTGAAGCATAACATAAAGCAGTACATTCCATATCCAGAAGAAAACGAGATGCTACCATTTTAACGTCTTCTTACTTCAGACAAGAAGAAGCACAATTGTTACAAAGTGCTGCACATACAAGGCAAGCGTCTATACACTTTTTATAGTTTTTGTAGTTCATTATTTTTATTTCTTAATGTTGAAATGAAATTTATATTATCATTCTTTAGGTTAGAACGGGTCACTTAATTCACTAACCCTGATTAGTTTTTTATTTACAAACTCATTAATACCTAACTCAGAAAGTTCTCTTCCATAACCGGAACCTTTAGTACCGCCAAAAGGTAAATCGGCTTGCGTCCATGTTGGATGATTAATAAAAACCATTCCTGTATCAATTTGGTCGGCTACCCGTTTGCCTCTTTCTATATCTTGTGTGAATACGGAGCCGCCCAAACCAAACGGAGAATCATTTGCTAAATCGATTGCGGCCTGTTCATTTTTAACTTTAAAGAGAACTGCAACAGGTCCAAAAAACTCTTCATAATATACAGGATTATCAGGCAGCATATCAGTAATAACAGTGGCTTCCATAAAGGCTCCTGGTTGCTCCAATCTTTTGCCGCCTAATAAAATTTTTGCCCCTCCATCAATTGACCTTTTTACCTGATCCGCAATTTTAACGGCTGCTTCTTCACTGCTTAAAGGGCCTAACTGTGTGCCTGCTTCCATCGGGTTGCCGATTACGAGGCCGGCTAGTTTATTTTTAAATTTTTCGAAGAACTCATCCGCTATACTTTCAACTGCAATAAATCTTTTTGATGCAATACAACATTCGCCATTGTTGTTGATTCTACCTACCACAGCCCATTCCACTGCTTTATCAATATCTGCATCATCCAACACAATAAATGCATCACTACCTCCCAATTCCAAAACAGATTTTTTTAAATACCTGCCTGCCTCGTTTGCAATACTTGCACCTGCAGCTTCACTACCCGTAAGCGAAACGCCCTTTATTCTTTTATCAGCCACTAAGGCCGATGCTCTTTTTCCGGATATCAGCAGATTGGTATAAAGTCCAATTGGGGCACCCGCTTCTAAAAATATTCCCTCAATGGCTATAGCACATTGCGGAACAATTGAAGCATGTTTAATTAGAATGGTGTTACCCACCATTATATTGGGTGCCGCAAATCGTGCAACCTGATAAAAAGGGAAATTCCAGGGTTGTACACCAAGCAATACACCTATCGGACTATGTCTCACCAATGCCTGTCCATGCATCGGATTTAAAATCTTATCCGTTAGAAATGCTTCTGCATGGTTGGCATAATAATCAAAGATTTCTGCACTCAGTTTAATCTCTCCTTCAGCCTGTGCAACTAACTTACCCATTTCAAGGGTGATTAATTGGGCAAGTTCTTTCTTATTCTTTCTTAACAAACCGGCTACGTTATGTAATAGCGCTGCCCTTTTTGAGTAGTCCGTTTTTTTCCAGGATGCGAATGTTTCTACTGACTTTGCAATGGATTGTTCAACCGTAGTTTCAGACATTTCTTCAAATGTTTTAACTACTTTATTGGTTGCAGGATTGGTGCTTTGTATTGACATGATTTTTTTTAGAATGCAATAATTATAAGGCTTGTAGATGTTGAGGTGCTCTGTCGGCTTCAATACACCAGAGTAATTCTTTGATAAAAACTGCAGCGAGTTTGTCGGATTTAGATTTCTCCATTGCGTTTCCCCTATTGTCGTAAGCTTTATCAACTGTCGCAACAGAAAACATAGCAGGAATAGTCCAGGCCATCATTTTCCAGAGCGTAAACTGAAGCGCTACCAAAGCTTGGCTACCGCCAAACGGTCCGGTTGAAACGGTAACTATTGCAATCGGTTTGTGTTCCCATTCCTCGTACAACAGGTCAATAGCATTCTTTAAACTTGCAGGATAGCCGCCATTGTATTCAGGTGTAACGATGATAATTCCATCTGATGATTTAATCTTAGCAGCAAATTCAAGAACGTTTTCGGCCGGACTTATCAGTGTTTTTAAGGTGCCTTGAAAGATGGGAAAATTATAAGCCTTCAAATCCAGAATTTCGGTAGTGGCTAATTTATTTTCTCGTAAATACGTTTGAAAGTATAGCGCCACGTTATGGCTTTTTCGTCCTTCTCTAACGCTTGAGGAAATGATAGCAATGTGTCTCATAATTTTTCATTATTGAATATTTTATCTATTTCCTTTGAAAGTTTTACATCTTTTTCGGTAACGCTATCATTCTCTTCGTGAGTGAATAGCTTTATATCTACCTTGTTGAATACATTACTCCAATTTGGATGATGACTCATCTTTTCGGCCGCAAAAGCAACCTTTGTCATAAAAGTAAAAGCTTCTACAAAATCCTTAAATTCAAAGCTTCGTTGTAATTGATTTTTTACCTCTTTCCACATTGTGGTTTATTTTTTTGATTTTTTAAGTCCATCAGCTTCACTCAGGGCAATGGCAATTCCTTGTTTTGGATTTGTTACAATGGTATCGGATTTCCCGATATGTAGTTCGCGCGCTTTAAATTCATGCATCACCTTTGCTACTTTTTTTTGAGTAGGACTTGCTTTTTTCATTATTCGCTCTTATTTAAACATAGGCATAAATATTTATTCATGCCTATGTTTTGATGATGAGTTTATTAATCGACCGTTACCAAATCTCTCATAGTTTTTACTTTGTCGTGGTCCGCTACAAGCAAAGTGTGCTGTGTTTTAATCATGGCTTGTTGTTCGGCACTCAAATTTTCTTCATCATTTTCCAGTGCCCTTTCATAAGTGCCTTTTGCAACGTCTTCCCCATATTCACATGAGTTGAGAATTGCTTTACGGTCCTTGCCAGTGATTGAAGCCTTTACATCCATCCATACACGAAAGAATTTCCCTGATGCCATTGTGCCTTCGGCAGGAGTGCCACCTAATTTTCTCACTTTATTGCTCAATTCTGTTTTGCATTTTTGGCTGGTAGCCGAAAATTGCGAAAATAAAGTTTTTAAATCTTGTTCTTCCGTTTCCTTGGCTGCTGTTTCGTAACCTTCAATTCT
>JANOBN010000140.1:0-2440 GCA_031411675.1 Bacteroidota bacterium
GGCATAAGGTGATTTTGGAAAACCGGGTGCAATCTTTTGTATTCAAATTAACATCAATGCCGTTCTTGGTAAATTTTGATGCAGAAAAAATGTTGTTGTGTACAAAAATTGACCATCATACCGATGAAGAGTGGGCTTCTCTTTATAATAGCGGGAAGTTATATCTTGACAGGGCAGAAGCATTAGTGGCAATGACGACGGACTATACAGTTCCCTCTCTTCCATCAGAATTAATAAAAAAAGCTCTGACAGATAGCAGTCCACACCTTCGAAATTATGCCATTTTGAACATTGGGATCTTAGCAAAGTCAGGAGAAAATGCAAACATCATGCAATCATTGATTCAATTGCAACAAAGGGATGTTTCGGCCCAAGTCCGAAATACTGCATTGAAAGCGATACTTAAATATTTTGATAAGGAGGATCACACCGCTTTGCTTTTAAATGCAATTAAAGACAGTAGCTATAAAGTAAGCGGCACTGCTCTAACAGCACTCACAGAAAGAGATTTACAAAAAGGATTAGGCATTGCAAGATCGTTGCAGGATATAAATAACCGGGCACTTAATGAAACATTAATATCGCTGTATTCCACATATGGCGGTGATAAGGAAGCGGATTACATGAAGCAAATGATGATACCGGTAAGCGGCTTTGATAAATATCAGGGGGTTCAGCGATATTCTCGCTTCCTTCAGAAGATCAGTGACGAAGCAAAGGTTCAGGATGGAGTGGAACTCATTTATGATATTGCGGCAAATGATGAAGTATGGTTTATCAGAGTAGCAGCAATTCAGGCTTTGATGGAATTAAAGATCTCATTAAAGGATAAGAACTCCACAACTCAATTGATTGAGACTGATTTTTCTAAATTAAAATTAAAGGAAAATGATCCGAGAGTGCTTAAACTTTTGAATTAACCTATTCATCAAAAAAAGTTATTGAAAGTCCAGCCTGCAATTACCAGAATTAAGCTGACTTCCGCGATTAAGATTCTTTTAATGCTTAAGAAATAATATCCGGCCCATACGGACGCTGGTATAGCCAGAATAAGGAAGTGTGATACTTGCGGAGTGTCATTAAAAACGACAGCTATAATACCTGTAATTGCAAAAAGAATAATTACCAGCTGATTCAATCTGGTTCTGGTAACGTTTTTATAGAAATTACTCAACTGCTTCATCAAGCCAATAATAATAACAAGAGCAGGTGCGCTTAAAGAAAGCAAGTATTCTCTTTTTAGTAATTCACCAATACCTTTTGGTTTACCGATTCCTGACAGAACCATTTTTTCATATAATAGAATCAAGTGGTCAGTAAGGAAATAATAGCAAAAGGCAAAAAACAACGGAAGAGCAACACCAATAATACCGGTAGCCCAATCGCGCCAGGAAAATGGGCGGAGCAGAATTAATGCAGCACCAAAGAAAATAATAAAGACTAAAAGAGGCAGATAAAACAAACTGGCAAGACCAATAATAAATCCAACATCAAAATCAAGTGCAAGTGGCTTATCGTTTTTATAAAGAAAGAAAATGCGGTCGAGTGCAAATAATAATAAGGAGTTGATAAATAACATTGGTTGAAACCATTGAAATTCAGGCAGCATGGTAGCTAACAGAATATACATTAAAGCGGGTAACCATGATTCTTTATATAATACTTCATGGCGTTTTAAAATAAATTGCAAATGGATTGCCTGAAGGTAAATTAATGACATTGAGATGGTTACCCTAACCCAGGTAGGCATTCCGCCAACCAGAAAAAGGATGCCGTCATAAAAGGGCATTCCATTAGCCTCCAAGGTGGTAAAATGATACGTGTAAGAGGCATAGGAGGTTAGACCAATTGGCAGCAATAAAAGTATAGCAAGTATAGGTTGAGATGTCCTGAATAGCCTGATTAGCATAAATGACAGTTTTTCCTTTGAATAAAAAAGTTAATTTTGTGCCAAATTACACTAAAAAAACATGGACGCTATCTGGTACGGTATTGCAAACTTTATGCAACTAATATTTAGGATTATTAAACCAATTGGAATGGTTGTAGACTATTTCTTTATTATAGCAGTTGATCATAGCGTGAGCCAAATGAGGATAGAGTTTATTTATAGTGATATTCCATTCTCTCATACTATGCACTAAACGATGCAACTCTCTTCTGTAAAGCCTCCTTCTCGAATACTTATGTACCTATCTGGCTTTATAATACATGCAACTTCTCTTGCAACTGCTGTACTTACTATTAAATCCTTCTCCTATCAGAGTCTTCACCCGAAAGGGCATTGACTGGACTGCTGACTTGCTTCGACTGTTAAGATTTAATGAAATCTTCAGCTATTTCAAGATGATATCGAGTTTACTCATACTTTGCATTCAATTCTTCAAGTTATTGAACAACTAATTTATACTCTTCCTATCTCTCCGATCTCTTCCTTACT
>JANOBN010000141.1:0-14606 GCA_031411675.1 Bacteroidota bacterium
CAACAGTGAAGAGATAAAACTGGCTCAAGCCGGCGGAGTTGTGATTTGCTTTCAATTTGTTATTAAGTGATATTTGCAACAGTTGATTTCGATTTAATCGTAGTTGGACCGACGTTGTGATTTGCTTTCAATTTGTTATTAAGTGATATTTGCAACAGTACACCTGAGCTTTATCACTTTAAAATCAGTTATTTAGGGTTGAAAAACAGGATTAAAAAAATGAAGCAATCCGGAAGGAATTAGTTCTTTCGGGATTGCTTTTTTAAAACAATTCCAGTTGCTGCGGGGTATCCGGACGCTCTGCCACTTTTTTGCCATAAAAAATCTCCATCATTCCAAATTGCTTGTCGGTTATTGTTAAAATTCCAATATGTCCTTTTTCCGGCAACTGGTTTTTTACTCTTTTAACATGCACATCAGCGTTTTCCCTGCTACTGCAATGTCGCAGATAAATGCTAAACTGAAACATAGTAAACCCATCAGCTTTAATTTCCTTCCGAAAACGGGCATAAATCTTCCGCTCCTTCTTGGTTTCCGTTGGTAAATCAAAAAAGACAAGTATCCACAAAATCCGATATTCGTTTAAACGCATAACTTATCATAAAACCGGCGACTACTTCCGGTTTATTTAATTTCTATGGGGTGATTCACTCCAAAACCGGATAACTTATTTTACGGGTTTCGCCTTCATAACATCGGGCCAGGCTTGCAGAGGTGCGCTGCAGGGCATTCATTAACGGGCTTTTCTCGCCACCAATTCGTACATCCCGGCTTGCAATACTTAAAAGTGCTGCTTTAAGCGATTTCGTTATTTCGATAATTTCTTCACCGGTATCTACAATATCAGCAACTAATACATCAATATAAGGACGGTAGGGCTCCATAATATCATCAGCCAAACAATAAGCATTGTATTTATTGCGATGGTGAATACCAAAAGTGGGGAGGAGACCACTGCCCACTAAAGCACGTGCTGTCATGGCACGTAAAATGGCATACCCATAATTTAAAAGATTGTTTGGCGGAGCTCCACTTCTTTCCCGGAAAAAACTCATTTCTGCCGGAAATAGGTTTTTCCAATAATACGCGGCTGCCCGTGCTTCATAATTATCAGGATCACCGCTTTTTACGCTTGCACTCCAGTAAATCATATTTTCAATGGAAACATTTCTTCTTTGCAGATGGGCCGCCTGATTATTTATTTTAGATTGAATAGTTTGTTGCCATAAATTCTTTTTTAAGGGAAGGCTGGCTTCAATCTGTGACCGGAATTTTTCACTTTGAACAGTATGCACATCTAACGGTAAAAACAGTCCAGTTGGATGATGGCTGGCATCACAGGAAATTACCGCTGTATTATTTTCCAATAATGCTGAAAGCAACACTTGTGTAAATGTTATTTGCTGATTATCCAATATAAGCACTCCGATATCTTCAATCGGTATGGTATTCAATTCACCTTTATCTTCTTTGTCTTGCAAAGAAGGAATATTTATTACCAGTTGCTTATTTTGAAAGCTGAGGTAAGCCGGGTTTCCGAAATATAGGGTACGTTTAATCATTTAAAAAAATTAATGATCCATCAGGTGCCACTTCAAAGTCTTCGTCTTCAATCAATATATTTAAATTGCCAATGGAGATTCTTAATTTAGGATATGGATCGTCAAAATTGATTGTAGGAAATCCATTATATATAGATTTTCCATAAGACTCTGCTAGTAATTTAAGTTCAGCTTCACTTCTTGCATCTAAGTGATACCCAAATACAATTCTTCCATCTTTTTCAAACTTCACAATTTTATATAATCTTTTCAATAAATCAGAAATGCTTAGATCCTTTAATTCATCACTATTGTTATCTTTTAGGAACAATACCTTTTGGCCAGTCTTAAGAATTGCTCTTAAAGGAATACTATCGCCCTTCTTATTGTAAATCAATTTGTCCTCAACTTGTATAGTCCGTTTTTCAGCTGAATTAGACAGGTCTGCTGCTTGAAATAAATTAATAATATTATAATCGCGTTCTATTTTTCCATTTATGATTCCTTCATAAAGTACATATGCATAATTCTCGGCATTACCTGCGTAGTAAAATTCCTTATGCTTTCTATCACTTAAATATTTCAAGGGCTTATTCGAAATGTAAGTTTGCTTCTTTACTGTGAGGGGTTCTTTATCTTTTACAAATATTCTAATATGCCTGATTTTATTAACTTTTGCACCATCTTTATTTAGCATAAAAATTCCATCAGCAATGGCATCTTTTAAATTTTTATCGCCAACTTGCTTTTCAATAATAAAGTATAAATCAGGATCGACTATGCAGCTTTTTATTTCTTCCAAAGTTTTAAAACCTGCGCTTTGGGCATCTTTTTTATATACCAGTGGTTCTCGAGTTACAAATGAATAACCTTCTTCAAAAAAAAATTTTCCTGCCTCTAATAGCGGACTGCCATTTTCCCTTTTTATTTTTTTAATTGCTCCCAAAAATGTTTCCTGATGTAGCTGTCCTCTGATAGCATCTCCTTGAACAATTTTTGGAATTTTATTTCCATTTTCATCATACTTTATATCACCTTTAATTCCTTTCCAACCATCTTTTAAGTAAACAATTTTTCCCCGCTTACGCAAAATTTTCCGAGCAGGAGTAAGAGTTTGATCCTTACTAATGTTATTTATTAGAATATTGTTTTCGATTTCTGAAACATGATTATAGTTAAAAGCAGGATATGGGTCTTGGTGATATTGTTTACCCTTATTGTTTTCCGCATAAGTATAAGCGTTTTGTAAAATTTCTTCTCTTCTTGCCGCGGAAGGGATTAATGTTAGTACTGCCGCATCAATGGCATGATGGGAATGTTTGCTTCGGTCTTTCTTTTCTTTTTTTTGTTGGATACCATAAATTTTACGAAATTCAGAAGTGATACTTCCTTTTTGAACATCAACTTTATTAAACAATGTTCGCAGGTAATGCAGTGCATACTTAGATATTATTTGAGTGTCAACTAACTGACTATTTTTAAATCCGCTTGTAATTTCAGTTTTGGTAAAGCGATCTAATTTATTTCTCCAGTAGTCAAGTTCAAACTGCCATAAATGTCGTTGCCTGATTGCATCATCTTTTTCTTTCTTATCAGTTGCGCGTTTTGATTTCTTAAGCCAGAATTCAATATTATCTTTTAATGATTCAACTTTGTTCTCCCAATCAGCCAGATGTGGTTTAATTGCTTTATAGTTTCCCCAATCGCTATCATAATTTCCTAATGCGGTTGGTATTTGATTTTTCTTAATGTTTCGATTGTAATCCGCATAACAAACGGTAAGATTCGCAAGTGAATTGTCAAACGAAATGCTGCGTGGAATGGTGTGTTCAAAATCAACAATATTTTCATCAAATAAATCGGTGAGGTTTATTATATTCCCTGTGTAGAGACATCGGCAATTTTGCTCTTTCCATAAGCGATATTTTTTTACTAAGTCTTTTTCTGTAATTACATTATTGATTATTTCAGTTCGGATATTAGTCCAATCAAACTTTCTAGGGTCATTGCTCCCCTCTTCATTCCCTTCTTTATTATTTTTAGGCTTTGCTGGCTCACGTTTGAATATTTGCTTGTGGTTGAGCTGTTCATACCACAAACGGAATTTATCTATATCATCATTGCTGCTAGGATTTGCTTTAAGTCTTGGATGTGTTTTCAGGACCTCTTCGTCATTGAGCAATTCACTTATGGCATTTGCAAATTCCTGATTTTCTTCCTCTCTTCTTCTTTGATATGTTTCAATGGCCCATCGTCTATTAGAATCGTTTAACTCCCGAGCTATTTCTACTACGATTCTTGTATCTTCATCAATTGCGCCGACGGATAATAAATAATTAATGAGTTTACGCAGCTCATGAAGTGTGCGCATTGCCATAGGGTTTTTAAATGAGCCAGTTTTCGGACTACTTAACAATACCATTCCTTCTTTATCTGGTTTTGCTTTCGGATAAATATCAATTTGAGAAGGATGGTAAAGGTTATTAAGCTTGTTTGAATCGATATTATCTTTAAAGTAATCAGATAAAAAATTCTTAAAGGTGTTGAGTAATTGAGGGAGTTTATAAAACTCTCTTTTATCCGATCTGAAAAAATTCTGATATAAATTTGTGACACTAGTAAGAATATTTATTTTTTCTTGTTCCGATTTTTCTTCCCATGTTATTTTACCAAAAGAGTCAACGACATTTTTAAAAATGTCATTTTTATCACTTTCATCTAATTGATAAGTATTGTTCTTAAAACCAAACTTATGATCTTGTGCATACCATTTGGCAATTAAATTATTCACAATATTTAATATTTTTTTCTCGTCTCTATTTTGTTTAATTAAATCATCAATCGTATCAGTAAGTAATTGTTCATTTTCCATCCAAAGTTTAGCTCCTATAACCGTTGGCATGTTGGCAAGAAGCACAGATTCTGTATATATAAATCCTTTTCGTAGAAAAGGCAGAATTTTATTAATCGCATTTAAACTAAGCATTGCATATCCATCTGGTAATTGTTTCCATGCGGTTTGAAATTGCTTTATTTGCTCATCATTAAGGTTCAATTTTTCTTTTGCGAAATCAGCTAGTGCTTCTTCATCATCAAACGAAAACAGGATGTGCCATATATCATCAAGTGCATAATTTTCATTATTTATTTTGCTGCTTTTGCTTATAGCTTTTTTGATGGCAATGGTTTTCCATTCCCATCCAAATATTTCTTTTAATCGGGCAGATACAGGGCAACCTGATACTGTTGTGTTGTCTTTGTAATTAATAGTTTTTTCCTTTTCATTTAAAATAATTGAATCCCCTTGCTTTTTCAAATATGCCTGAAGATATTCTCTGATTTCAGAAAATGGAAAATAATCCTTTGATTTTCTGAAGAATTTATCTCTAAATAAATTTTCCTTTAATTCCAATGATGGTTTTACCCAATTGGCACTTTTATCATTGGAAAGTTTGTATTGAACATTATTAATAAACGACCATGCTCTGAATTCTTCAAAAAATGGATGGCTTATTGGGCATCTGGGCTTATTGGATTCTAAGGTACATTTGCCAATTAATCCTTTTTGTGAACGTAAGGGACGTTGATAGAAAATTGATTTTACCACATTTTTATAAAAGGAGTCTTTGTCAGATAATTCTTGAACTATAAAAATTTTATTTACTTCATATTGATAATGCCTTCTTAAAGTATATTGATTTCTTACTCGCTCTCCGCTACTCTCAATAAAAGCTAATGCTGCACCAAGTGTTCCGTATTTATCAATATACTCTTTAATATCATTGACACCTTTAGCGCCGGAATCTTTGCTGCCACTGTAAACTGAAGTGTCTTCTTTATCTCCGGATTTCCTGCTGCTTTTGAATCCACGTCTTTGCGCAATATGGTATAAAGCACGCCCTAATTTATATCTTTCTTTTTCAATACCTAAATCCAATTTTATTTCAATTAACTCTTTTCTTAATTGGTATGGACTAGTATAGTCTGACTTGCCGTCTCCATCAAAATCTAATCTTACCCATTGTTCAAACTTTTCAACATGGACAGGGTATTTTCTATCTAGGCCTTTTTTCTTATCGAATTTACGCCATTGGTCTAATTCTTCAATTTTAAGGGGGCAAAAGTTGTTTTCTATAAGGACATTTAATGTCGCCCATATTCTATACTTACGTGATTGATATAACCTTCTAACCGACCTTTTTTTTGTTCTTTCTGCGGCAAGAGAAAATTCTCCTGATTTATCATTTCCAACGCCTTTTCGAAAAATATTAACCCCATATTTTTCAAATTGACTTCCTTCAAGAAAGGGGTTTCTGATATTCCATCCAATTGAATTTGTTCCAAGGTCAAGTCCTAAAGTTTTCTCCATAAATTTTGTTAATTGAAAATTAGTTTATAATTTCGTATTTAATAACAATTGAAAGACTTATCACAATAAGGCTATAAGCCGAAGATTTCTTTGCCCTGCGTACTCCGTGGGGCTTTTTAATATTATTAAGTCATGCCTTAACATTTATGTAGTTTTTACAAACCAATCCACTTCGTCAGGTCTTTTTCGCTGTTTAAAATCAGGCGCAACAGAAAAAAAGGGTATTTAAGTATGGTTCATCAAATCTATAAAAAAGTCTTAAAACTCAAAGTAATTTCTAAATGGTTGTTTTACATGAATTGGCAGTTTCGCTAAGCTCTATTGTTAATATTTTGTAAGTAATTGAAAAACAGCAGCTAAAAATCGATTGCGTTTGAAAATAGTAGTAAAGGGATGTATTCTTCGTCTTTACTAGTTAAATTCTGCATTCTAAATTCTACATTCTTTATTACCTCCCTGTACTCCCAAACCCGCCTTCCCCTCTCTCCGTACTTTCCAACTCTTCCACAACCATCCATTCCGCTCTTTCATGTTTTGCAATCACTAATTGTGCAATACGATCACCACTGTTAATGGTAAAATCCTCCTGTCCGTGATTGATCAGTATCACTTTTATTTCACCTCGATAATCAGCATCAACGGTGCCGGGGCTGTTTAAAACAGTGATACCATTTTTTATTGCCAGACCACTTCGCGGGCGCACCTGTGCTTCAAAACCAACCGGTAAGGCTATATATAATCCTGTCGGTATTAATTGCCGGCTTCCGGGCTTTAATGTAATTGCTTCAATAAGATCTGCACGAAGGTCCATACCGGCAGATGCAGGGCTTTCATAAGCCGGTAATGCATGCTGTGAACGGTTGATGATATTAATTGTAATCATGATTTATTTAAAGGTGAATGATAGTGAAGGAGCTCAGCGCAAAAATACATTATGCCCTCCTCTCCCTTTCGGAGAGGAATGAGGTGAGGCTTTTAAAGAGCATTTTTGTGCTGAGTTCCGTATATATATATTGATTTTTATTTAGAGTTTTTTATTCTTTGTTGATATTGGATATTTTAAGATTACTGGATTTAATCACCTTCCAGGCAAAGGCTATATATATAAGCAGCAATATTATTTTTAAGGTTTCTTTTATGGTTACAGAAGAAATATGATGTTGAAGCTGTTTGTTTAGCAGGGAAACAATAATAGCCGATAGCAACAATACCAGCATTGCTTTTAAATCATAGGGAATCGGATAACGTTTTTGTCCGGTTATGTAGGAGAGTATCATCATCAACCCATAGCATATTAACGTTGCCCAAGCTGCACCCATATATCCATAAACCGGGACGAGCGTTACCAGTAAAACAATGGTTACCACAGCGCCAATAATGGAAAACCAGGCACCAAAATGAGTATGGCCGCTTAGTTTATACCAAAGTGATAAATAAATATATACACCCAGAAATAAATTTGCCATCAGTAAAACAGGTACTACCCCGACGCCGGAACGAAACTGTTCTCCGACAAAATACATAAACAGATTAAGATATAGCATCACTACAACAAAAATCAAACAACACGTTGCCATAAAGTAATTCATCACTACTGCATTTAATCCTCTTCCTTTTTCTTTTTTACTGTGTGAAAAGAAAAAGGGTTCAGCAGCATAACGGAATGTTTGTATAAACAAAGTCATTACAATAGCTACTTTATAACAGGCGCTGTAAATGCCAAGCTGATGCAATGCAATAGCTTTATCTGGAACAAGGTATTTATAAATGGCACGATCCAGAGTTTCATTAATCATTCCTGCAAAACCCGCTATCATTAAAGGCAGAGAATAGAGCAACATTGTTTTAACTAATGCTCCGTCAATTTTCAGAGTGATGTTTTTTAACGTGGAGGTAAATAAAAGTAGTGACAACGCACTAGCTGCAAGATTGGAAATAAAGACATAACCCACACCAATGGCAGGATCATATAACACCTTGCCCATTTTCGTTCCTTCTGCTGCCAGTCCTTTTGCAAAAACCAGAAAAAACAAATTTAATCCAATGTTAAAAATGATATTAATCAGTTTAAACAATGCAAATGTTTTGGCTTTATTTTTTAATCGCAATTGTGCGAATGGAATACTGGTAATAGCATCAAAAGCCAGAATAAGGGCAAACCAGGTAATATATTCCGGGTGTTTGGCATAACCGGCAAAACTTGCTATGGACTGACTGAACAATATTAGCAATGAAGCAAAAATAACTGAGGAAATGGTAATAGTGGAAATCGCATTTTTATAAACCTGATCAGGATCTTCGGATTTTCTGCTGAAATGAAATAGTGCTGTTTCCATTCCATAAGTAAACACTACCATTAAAAAAGTTGCATATGCATAAAACTCTGAAACTACACCATATGCTTCTGGTGCAAACACCCTCGTATAAATAGGTACCAGCAGGTAATTTAAGAAGCGCCCAACAATACTGCTTAGCCCGTAAAGAGCAGTCTGGCCGGCAAGCGATCGTATGGTTGACACTATATGTAGTTAATTATAGACTTCGCCTTATTTCAAAACCTTTATAGGGAGCAGGCTTTATTACTGCTGTTTCAATTTTCTCCACTTGTGCTGCAGATGGACCTTGCTTACACCAGGCCAGAAATTTTTCTATTTCTTCTTCTTCTCCTGCCACTTCAATATAAACCGATCCGTCGCTGTTATTTCTGGTGAACCCGCTAAGGTTAAACGATTGTGCAACCTGTCTGGTATACTTACGAAAAAATACACCCTGCACTTTCCCGTAAACAGTAATACTTAAATATTGCATTATTACTTTCCTTTAAATACCGGCTTTCTTTTGTTAAAGAAGGCGTCTGTTCCTTCTTTGAAATCATCGGTAACAAAACACTCTCCAAAGGAATCAATCTCAGTTTTATATCCGTCTTCTTTCTTTGCATAAGCGGCGTTTACACTTTTTATAATTGCGCCTATTGCCAATGGAGCCATTGCTTTTATTTTATCAATCACTTCAAAACATTTTTCCATCAATGCTTCCGAAGTAGTAATATGATTTACCAATCCAAGGGCTAATGCTTCATCAGCACCAATCATATCAGCAGTCATTAATAGTTCCATTGCTTTTGCTTTCCCGATAAGCATAGGCAAACGTTGTGTGCCTGCATAGCCCGGAATGAGTCCCAATTTTACTTCCGGCTGTCCGAACTTTGCATTGGCAGAAGCAATTCGCAAATGACAGGACATTGCCAGTTCACAACCACCACCTAATGCAAAACCATTAACAGCAGCAATAACAGGTTTGGAACAATTTTCAATACTGTTAAACACTGCATGACCATGAGCGGATAAGGCTTTTCCTTCTTCGAGACTGTAAGCAGCAAATTCGGAGATGTCGGCACCGGCAACAAAAGCTTTATGTCCGGCACCGGTGATGATGATTGCTCTGATATCCTGATCATTTTCAGCAACAGCAACAGCAGCACCAATTTCTGCAATGGTTTGTTTATTTAATGCATTCAGTTTATCAGGGCGGTTGATGGTGATGATACAAACCTGATCTTTATTTTCGGTAAGGATGTTCATTTGGGAAGTACGATTTATGAGGTACGATTTACGAAGTACGAATTATGATTAACGATTTAAATATTGGCGCTTTTTTTCGGGGTGATATTTTATAGATATTATTATTGGAAATGATGGCAGTTAAATTTACTTATTCAGGAACCGGTCATATATATAATAGTTGACTCAGGCTCTTTTCTTTTCTACAAACTGCTTTATATATTCCACTATTTTACCTGTTTCTGTTCCCGGAGGGAAGAGTTGCCCGCATCCGAGTTCATTGAGTTTGTCCATATCATCCTGCGGAATTATTCCACCACCGGTAAGTAATACATCATTCAGCCCATTTTCTTTCATCAGGGAAATAATCCGTGGAAAAACCGTCATGTGTGCGCCGGAAAGAATACTTACTCCGATCACATCCACATCTTCCTGCAAAGCGGCATTTACTACCATTTCCGGAGTCTGGCGTAATCCGGTATAAATAACTTCCATTCCTGCATCACGCAGAAAGGAGGCAATCACCTTTGCGCCACGGTCATGACCATCAAGGCCCACTTTGGCAATTAACACTCTTATTGGCTGATTCATATTCAATATAAAGGACAAAAATAATTATTGTGGCATAGCATCTTGTTTAATCCAGGCCGGAATACGAACAAAAAAAGTGGTGCCTGCATATTCTCTTGTTTCAAACCATACTTCACCATTCATACTTTCAACCAGATTTTTAACCATAGCAAGGCCTAAACCGGTTCCTCCTGTTTTGGTGGTAAAGTTGGGAACAAATATCTTATGTTGCTGATCAACAGGTATTCCTGTTCCATTATCTTCAATTGCAACCACATAATGATCCACAAAAGCCTCCACACGAACTTTTATTAAACCGTCTTTATCATCAGGAATAGCCTGAATAGCATTTTTTATAAGATTGGAGAAAACACGGATTAGCTGGTCCTTATCACCAAAAACAGGGTAGGAGGAAATTCCATGCGTTTCATAAACCACATCGGCGTGATCATTTTCCGCATACAAATGCACTACGTTATCCAGTATTGCATTCAGATCAACAACCAAGTTATTGGTCTTTGGCATTTTTGCAAAGTCGGAAAATGCTGATGCAATGGTAGAAAGGGTGTCAATCTGTTCAATCAAAGTAATGGCTATGCGATCTACCATTTTTGGGTCGCGGCTACCATCACTCCACGCGCGTTGCAGGTGTTGAACGCTTAGTTTCATCGGCGTAAGCGGGTTTTTTATTTCATGGGCCACCTGTTTAGCCATCTCGCGCCATGCACTCTCTCTTTCTGATCGTGCCAGCTTATCTGCACTTTTATGAAGTTCTTCCACCATCCTGTTGTATTCATTCACCAGAGATCCGATTTCATCCTGCCGTTTCCAGATCAGTTGTTCATTGGCGCTGCCCAGCTTAGTGCGCTTAAGCGTTTCCTGAATGAGGCGTAATGGCTGTGTAATTCTGTTGGAAATAATAAAAGTGGTAAATACTGCAATACTGAATAGCAGAACATATATATTAATCAATGCTACCAGAAATGAACTTATTTCCCGGTTAAGGTCGGACTGACGGGCATAATAGGGAATATTAATATAAGCAATTATATTATTATTTGAATTTCGGATCGGTTCATAAGCGGATATATAGCGGAAGCCGGAAATATTTTCATTGTGTATATAAACTCCCTTTAGTTTCTGAGTAACCTGCCGGTATGCTTCATTATTAATAAGTGGTGCGATAAGGTCCTGTTCATAAAATTTGGGCTGCGATGTAAAAAGCATTAAGCCGTTCAGGTTATATATATTAAAATCGATGGATAAGATAGTTGCCAGCCGATTTAAAGTGTAAATCAATTCATCACTGGGATTACTTTGTAACTCCCCCCGATCATTCAGTTCATTCTCAATAAGTACTACCGTATCATTCATTTTATCGCGAATACGGTTATTCTGTTCTTGTGTATAATTGTTTATGATATAAGCAATAGTTGCACCACCAACCATTCCCAGTGCTACAATAACTATTGACACAACAGAGAATTGAATACGGCTTTTAAAGTTTTGTAAAAGATGAAAGTTGTTGTTTGCCCATCGTACAAAAAGATAAATTATTACATATAATATACTAAAGAATGTGAATATATAGGAGAACAATGTTATATATACCAGCACACCCAAATTGAAATGACTGATGATAATAAATCCTCCGGATGAAGTAGGATAAAAAAGATGGGAGTAATTATCAAAATTTCTGAAGTTAGGATTAACAGCAGAAATATTGTATTTTTTATAGGGAGACGGAGTCAGAAAATAATTATAGGTTCCGGTTTGACTAACCAACTGATCACCTTCATACCGTGCAAAGGAATAGTTCTGTAAGACATTGGCTCTGTATATTTCATTATTCATTAACAACTCCGGGAAACCTACTCTGTCCTGAAGTAGCCTGGAGTTAATTTCAACAACTAGCGTACCTAGTTTAAGGGAATCAATAAGGGTAACAATTGCTTTGTAATTTAAACGTCCGTTGTTGTTATTTATATAATAAAACCCGGGACTGTAAGTTGTGCTTCCTTTTTGTTTAATAGTATTTTGTATTGCATCAAGATCCCAGCTGGGGTCTCCCGCATTATTTATTGGTGCATCATTTCGATCAAAAAATTTAAATTGTACATCATACTTTCCAAGATAGCCGGAGAAGTGCAGGCGCAACATTCTTTTCTGAAGATCATTGGCCAGAAATGGCTGAAATAAATGTTCATTTATGGGGAGTCTGAAAAAATTATCAAGTAATGGATCTCCTTTTAATTTCGTGGCTACTTCTTTAAAAAGATATTCAGCTACAAGATCGTGTTGATTTTCCAGCCGGCTGGCCATCAAGATACGGCGTTCTTTTTCCTTTGTTCCGTTAAATTCATAAATGATTTGTGCAGCATAAACAGAGAAGGCAAGCACTAACAACAACGAACGGGTAAAGCTAAATACCCTGCGGGAGGTACGTCTTATGTAAGTAGTAAAAAGAATAATCGTATTAGCCAGCAAAAAAGCACTTACTCCATAATTAATAAACACATCAGTATCGCGAAGCCAGATAAGTAAAACAAGAAAAACACCCTGAGTAATCAGAAATAAAATACTTGCATAGCTAAGCCCGAAATGCGTCTTCTGAATATATCTTACAGTGCCATCACAAACCAGATAAAAACAAAAAAGAAGCAAACCGATAATAAATATCCCAACAATGCTGTAGGTGGTAAGTTCAAATACGTTGTTAATATTAAATGAGATTTGGGAATTAATAATTAATCCACTTAACAGATAGTTGATTATCACGGAAAACAGAAAAGCAAAAAGTAGTATTGCAATAACAATTGCTGACCAGGTATATTGCCTCACTTTTGCCTGATGTACCAGTACCAGTCCGCCGACATATATATATATATATATAATGCACAACACCAGCAACAAGGTGTTTAAAAGTAAATCTCCGAGGGAATTCAGAAACCATGCACTTGCATAATACTCAGGGCTGAAGAGCTCCAGATGATACAATGCCTCCGGCACCTTTAAGGTAATCATCCACCATCGTATAAATATCATTGCACCGATAACCAGAAGTCCATAATTAGACCGCAGTCTTGCAAGCCGTACAAGGAGGTTCAAAATAAATATTACTGCAAAAAAAATGGCAGCAAGATAGCAGAGTGCAGACGATTTATCTTTTCCGGTATCTTCTAACGTATTAAAGGAAAGTGAAAAAAGATAATTGTTCTTATCGCTATAAACCGGGTACGTGAACGGCTTCTTGTCTATATATAATTCCGATAGGTCAGGGAGTTCTAATGAAGGGTTAAAGCTGTTAACGAGATATTTATTTTGAAGGGAATATTGGTTTTTTAAAAGCAACATACCAAGCAACGTATTATTGCCGGCTTGTTGCTTGAAAACCATGAACCAGCCATTTCGGAAAAAGACAACGTCTTCATCCTCCCAAATAGAAAAATCAATGGATTCGGGTAATATTCTGTTATCGTTCCAGAATATCAGGTTTCTTTTCTCATAAATGAATACATAAAGACCTTTTGTGTTGATTTTTTTAGGCGAAACAGGGAATATAGATCCCGTTTTTAGGGCTTGATCCTTTAGGTATTGCGCATAATAGCTCAGTTCCTTTTTTGCCTTCCCGGTTTCGGAACTAAGTGTTTGCGACAACTGCAAAGCCTGCTGCTCAAAATTGAGCATTTTGGTCTGCTGCTTATACTCCAGAACCCGGCCTGTTATAAATAATGACAAGGCAAGGATAAGAAGCAACCAGAACCGTTTGCCTTGAGGTTTGCGTAGATTCATCAGGTAACAAATGTAAAGAACTGCCTCTGCACTTATCTTTTTTAAGCATGGAGTTTTCAACGTGCATTAATCTTTCATTTAATTGCGGTCGGGAGCCCCTTAATTCGCAGCCGAAGTTTATTTTTGGGCTTTTAATTCTAACTCATGATTACAGCAGAAACCAGCAGCGGCAATAGCTACGTTATTGATATTAAGAACGGAAATACTGTTGTTAACGGTAAAAAAATGGATATCAATAAGTTGTTTATCAGCCCGGGCAAAAGTCACTGGCTTGTAAATAACCGATCTTATTATATTGAATTACTGGAAAAGGGAGATAATAAAACCTATACTCTTCGGATTAATGATAAAAAAGTGACCATTACACTGAAAGACAAAATGGATGTTTTGTTGAAGGAGCTGGGAATGGATGCATTAAGCAATCTTAAGGTGAATGATCTAAAGGCACCAATGCCCGGACTAGTGCTGGACATAAAAGTTACTGAGGGTCAACAAGTGAAGAAAGGCGACACCATAATTGTGCTCGAGGCAATGAAAATGGAAAATGCATTAAAAGCCCTTGCTGATGCTACCGTAAAAAAAATTGCAGTGATAAAAGGAACAGCAGTAGAAAAAAATCAGGTGCTGGTTTTTCTTTCCTGATGTAGTTTTCCCAATATATATATAAACTAAAAACATGCTAATTAAAAAATTATGTTCACCGGCAGTTGCTCTGCTTTTAATTCCGGTTCTGTCTTTTGCACAATCTCCCTCAAAAATGATTTATCCTGAAAC
>JANOBN010000142.1:0-5212 GCA_031411675.1 Bacteroidota bacterium
AAGTTTAAGTCAGAAAATAAGACTTAAGCAAACTGCGGCAAACTGACGGATTTTTAATTTAAATGGTATCTTATCAACCTTCTTTCGGTATAATTCGGACTGGAAAGAAAAAAATCAAAGGTTTCTGTTACTACTCCAATATTTGCTCCATATCGATTATGCCTGAAACGTTCTGATCCGTTAAAGCTAAATGCTGGTGTCATGTAATAGGCTGTCCGTGCATCACTGGTTATAAATGTACCTGCAGGTGTAGTAAATGGAACATCTTTACTTTCCATTTTAAAAACCACATTGCAAATAGTATCCGGAATTGCAAAAACATAATAAGATTTAAAGATGGTATTAAAATCAACTGAAGAAAATAGTATATCAGCTGTATGAGTAACCAGGTAAGCCAGTGAGTCACGAATGAGATAAGTTAATAATGCGGGTGAGTAGTAATCAGGCTTAACCCATTTATAATAAGTGTTCCCGTTAATTACAGTATCGCCTGTTACATAAGTGCTATCAAAAACACCTTTTGCTGTTGCATTACCTGATGAGTCGATTTGGTACCGCTCATATACCCAGTAATTACCCGTTTTGAAAGGGGTATAATCAGCGGCAGCATTTGAAGGTACAGATGCCGCACTTTCATCTTTGTCCTTCTTGCAGGAATTCAATAATACAACTGATGCGCTAATCAAAGCAATTAAAATGTATCTCATGTCGTGTTTTGGTTTAGTCTCCAATAACGACAAGCTTTTAAATTATATTGCAATTTTGAGCAAAATCCTTTATAAGTCCGGTATTACTTAACTGAAATCTTAATTAAATCCTATCTTACAATTAATTTATGATAAGTGCTAAAGACTTCCCCTTCTACCCTTAACATATATATTCCGGGAGTCAGGCCTGAGATATCTAATCGTGTAATTCCATTCTTGAAAGAATCAGCTGCAACAGGAATGTTCTGACCGGTGATGCTATGTAACAGAATAGACAATGCCCCGGTTTCTTGAGGTGACTTTATATATAAAACATCACTTGCAGGGTTCGGAAATATTACAATGGAATTTTTATCCCTGTTTTCATTTATGTCAACCGTTCCACTGAGTGTAAAATCATCAATGGATATTCCGTCACCTGAAAGATTAATATCAGACCGGAATAGAAATCCAAATCTCACAAAAGGATAACCTTCCAGTATTCCGGTGTTATAAGCAACTTGTCGCCATCCAAGGCTGCTTCCACTCCATGCAGACTGTCCTCCAAAGGCTGCTACATTACCCAGATCATACCAGTTGGTAGCATTTGGATCATTAAATATTCCCAGCACTGACCAGTTTACATCATCTGTGGTATAAATTAACTGGCAACCGTCTGCACCGTATTCCGTGTTATAATTGGACCAGAAACTCATTGTTGATTGTGAAACATTTGCATAATTGAAAATGGGTGAAATTAATCTGGCGCTGGCAGTATTGCCATAAGGAATATTTAAATTGATATCCCAGCAAGCCGCACCTCCATGAACTGAAGAAGTAGCACCCCATGCCGGAAGTCCCCATTGCCATTGTGTATTTCCGGATACAGATGGAATGGAAGTCCAGTCATTATTCTGTACTTCGAAATTATCAACAAAAGGAATTGAATAAGCATTTACGGCATTGAATGAATAATATAAAGTGTCATTGCTATGGTTCTGATCAGTTACCATATCAGTATAAATCTTTAGTGTATTCTGTCCACTTAAAGGTATTATGTTACCGAGGTTGATATTAACATTGGTAAATGAAGCTATGCTTGATGCATAGGAATTCATTATAGCGGAAGCTCCATTGAGGGAATAATATATATTAAACGAAGTGCTTGCATTGAGTCCGGTATTAAATACTTTAACATCAAGGTTCACCGGCGATCCTGCTGTTGTGTTTAAGCCGGGAGAATTTACAGAAGAAACTGTAATATCATCAGGCAATGCACTACTTATCCGGAAATCATCAATAGAATGCCCGTCTTCAACTACAGAACCATCAGAGGTAAACACAAAACGGAATTGCACAATGCCCGGATTTCCTAAAGCGGATAAATTGTATTTTGATTGTACCCATCCTGAACTTGCATTTGTCCAGCCGGGCAATGCGCTTGAATTTAATGCAGCACTGTTATACCAGTTTGTTCCTGCCGGGTCATTTTGATAACCCAGCACCTGCCAGTTACCACTTGCATTTAAATCATATTCTAGTCGCACTCCATCCCACACATTTTCACTATTGTATTGTTGCCAGAAAGACAATGTATCATATGCTGCATTTGTAAAATCAAAATAAGGAGATACTAAAGCGGTAAAAGCATTTGGGCCATAGGACACACTTAAATTAATATCCCAGCAGTTAGCTCCTGAATGTGTACCTGTAGTTGTACCATAATTAGGCATACCTAACTCCCAGTTTGTAAAAGGATCTCCTGATGTAACAACAGACCATTGTTGGGCACCTTCAAAATCATCAAAATATGGCAATGAAACGGTAGAAACACCTATTGTACTTACACATGAAGTATCATTACTGTGATCGGTATCAGCAAGCAAACCGGTATATGCACAAATATCAAAAGCTCCTGAAGGCACAATGAAAGAAGGCATGTTAACTATTGCCGTTTGTCCGGGGAAAATAGAAGCGGTATAAGGAACAGTACCTTGCAAGACACCATTCAATGTAAAGTATACATTAAACCCGCTTTGAGATGCAGCACCAAAATTATGAATTGTTACTACCGGGCTTTGAGTTGATCCGGCAGTACCGGTGTAATTGCTCACGCCTGTTACTCCTAAATCATTATTAGGTATACCGGTTACTGCAAAATCATCAAAAGAATATCCGTCGCCTTGAATACCGCCTGCGCCGGATTTAAATGCAAAACGAAAACGAAGAATAAGGGCTCCACTTGCAGGAAGATTTAAATAAGCTCGCTGCCATCCCGTTGAATTACCGGAAAACTGATAGTTAACCGGGAAAGATGCAACAGAATCATTGTACCAGTTATATCCATTAACATCATTATATATTCCTGCCGTTGTCCAGATGCCTGATTGATCCAATTCATATTCCAGATATGTACCATCAACACCTGCCGGTGTTTTAAAATTGTTATAGAAACTTACCCTTACCGGATTGATTACCCCGCTTAATGAAAAATACGGACTATAAACCAGTGCCGTTGAATTATCAGCATATGTTCCATTTAAATTAACGTCCCAACAATTCGCTCCTGAATATGCACCGGAAGTTGCACCATATAGTGGTGTTCCATATTCCCAATTAGTAAATGTTGTGCTGGAACCAACTTCCCAGTCATTGCCTCCGGTTTCAAAATCATTAAAATAAGGTAACGGAAGTACTGAAATTCCTAATGATGTTGTACAAACAGTATTGTTTGACACATTAGTATCAGCAGGCAATAATACTACTGCACACAAGGTATAAATTCCGCCGGGGCAGATAAAGTTTCCGCTTAACAATACCGATGCCCCCGGAGCAAGTGCAGCTGAAGAAGTTGTAGTATCAACTGCTACACCATTTAATAATAATTGTACCTGAAAAGTATTAACACTTAAAACTCCAACATTAGAAATGGTAAAGTATGCAGTTTGTGGTGTCCCTGCAGCTGCAGTTCCGGGAGTTAAAATGGTAGAAGCCTCCAGATCATAATCTGCAGGAATAATAATGCTAAAGTTATCGATTGAATATCCATCTCTTACAATTGAACCATCAGAAGTAAAAACAAAGCGTAACCTGACGTCAGATATCCCTGCAAAGGAATTCATTTTATAAGTGGAATTGATCCAGCCGGCCGATGTCCCATCCCATGCCGGTAACAAGGAAGAATTGATGCTAAAATCTGTGTACCAATTTGTTGCCAACGGATCAGCAACGGTGCCTAATACCTGCCAGTTTAATCCCTGGTCTACCGAAGTTTCTAATCTTACACCATCCCATGTTGCTTCTGTAAAATAATTGTGGTAAAAAGATAACGATGAGGTGGTAATATTGCTAAAGTCAAAAACCGGAGAATATAATCTGCAATCGGTATTATTAGCATAAGCATTTAAAAGATCAACGTCCCATGCATTAGGATTAGATAATGCCCCACTTGTGAGTCCAAATGCAGGAGTACCCAGCTGCCATGATGACCCTGTGATGGTGGTATCAAACCAGCCTGCATTTCCGCTGTCAAAACCATCTGCATAAGGAATAGAAACACCTGCTGAAATATAGGCACATATAACAGGAATAGAATCATCGTTGCCGCAATAATCGCTGGCAGAAATGTAATAACACAATGTATCGCCTTCTGTTAAAACAGGAATGATCCCTGCAAATTGTGCACTATTTATATTGCCGGAAATAAAATTCATTGGTGAATTATATATATTAGCAGCTCCGCCATTTTTAATTGAATAATGAAGAATTGTTGCATTCGTATCAACTCCTGAATTTTGATCAGTTACAGAAGTATAAATATTAAAAGGGCCTGCGCCGAATGTAGTTCCGTTTGGAAAAAAACCGGTGATTTGCACATTTGGCTTAATCAGTTCACAAGGTGATTTTAAAACAGAAACATCATCAATCAACCATCCTGCATATCCTTGCATACCATTGGCAGAACCATCATCCTTTGTACGAAAGCGAATTTTAACATTACTTTGATTTCCGGCTAAAGCAGAAATATCAAAACTTTCTTGCTGCCACCAACTGTTACTGATCGTTGCAGCACTCGAAAAATCCCATAAACTATAAGCCCCTGCATTAAAATATCCCAGCGATTGGTAAATTGTTGATGTTCCTCCATAAACAGTATTGGAAGGGGAAATAGTAACCCAGGTAACCCCATTATTAATGGAGCACTCGGCCACACAGGAATCGAAAAAGGAAATTTTGCAGATATGATTGAATGTTAATATTACGAAGTTGTTTCCTGTTGTTGAAAAAGAAGGGGACGTCAAAGTAACCTCCCCGCCATTTGAAAATTGTCCGAGTGTGCTTTTGGGGGAGGAATTAAAAAATCCCGCTGTAACATTAAAGCCGGGTACCCCGGAGGAGATCATTGAGCTGGTGGATCCGTCAAAATTTTCGGCAAAGGCCGTTGTTTGTGCTTTAGCAGTCAGGGCAAACAAACTAAAAATCGCCAGAAGTGGTAAAATTCTACTTTTCATAATTCAGGTTTTGGT
>JANOBN010000143.1:0-2313 GCA_031411675.1 Bacteroidota bacterium
TGCCTGTTAGTTTTAACGGTCAGTGTTCCTGTATAAATAATAAAAGAATGATCTGTTAATCCGGTTACTCTTCAGTCATTTTTTATTACATATAGTTATTGTACCTTTAAATATATTTCATTAGCAAGGCTTTCCGGTGTCATCCATTTTGAGAAATCGGCAGTTGGCATAGCCTGGCGATTTTGAGGAGTGTCGATTGTAGTAGGAAGAATTACCTGTGCAGAAATATTAAATTGTAGACCTTCTGAATTTATTAATTCAGCCAGCCGGAATAAAAGTGACTTTGAAAAACCATAAGCAACACTTCCTGCGGCTTTACTTCCGTCTTCGCCCGGTCCTGATCCAATAAGAATTATTTTCCCTCCAGATTGTTGTTTTTTCATTTGCAAATAAACAGGTTGAGCTATATTAAAAGCAGTCATAAAATTTAGGGCAAACATTTTGTCAAAATCATTTTTGGTAACAGTTTCCATGGTTCCGGTAGCAAAAGCGCCAACTGTGAGTACTGCAGCATCTATGGTTTTATATTTACTAATTATTTCTTCGCTGCATTTTTTGCAGTCTTCCATATTGGTAAGATCCAAAGGAAAAATCGTCGCATTTGAATTGTTCAACGCAAAATCAGCATCTCTAGGCGAAATGCAGGCCGCAACTTTAAATTCATGTTTCAAAAAACAGTCTGTCACAGCCCGACCCAGATTCCCTGCAGCTCCGGTAATAATGGCATTTTTCATTTTCATTTTCATTTTTTGTAAAAGTAGCTAAATGTGGATTTTCATTCGTCATTTAATTGACAATACAAAATAAATAAAATAATGGAAGATCACCCTAAATGTAATAATACCGACAAAAATAAACGTCAAGTGATACTTCTTTTGCATCAAAAAGAAAATAATGAAATCAAAAATCAAAATTCTTATGACGTGCACATTCCTGCTAGTTGGAATGTCTGCTTATTTGCAATCGGGTAAGGGAAAATACTTTGTTAACCTTAACAGTGAAGGGGTAATATTGGATGGTTATGATGCTGTATCCTTTTTTACTGACAACAAGCCGGTAAAGGGCAATTCTAAATTCAATTTCACTTATCATGATGCAATTTACTGGTTTACATCAGCAGATCATTTGCGTTTATTTATGGAAAATCCGGCAAAGTATGATGTGCAATTCGGGGGGTATTGTGCATATGCTGTTTCACTGGGAAGAATTGCACCAATTGATGTAAATACGTTTTCTATTGTTGACAACCGCCTGGTTATTCAGCACAATGCTCGCGCTGTAGCCGGATGGAATAAGGATGTAAACGGAAACTTAATAAAGGCAGACAAATATTGGGAAGCAGTAGCAAAAAATAAGGGCAAACAGATTAAGACAGACGAAGAAAAAAAGTTTTTAGTTAACACAGATAAGGAAGGGGTTATTCTGCAAGGGTATGATGCTGTTGCTTATTTCACTGAAGCAAAAGCCATAAAAGGGGATAATAAATATACAGCACGATACAATGGTGCAACCTATTGGTTTGCTTCACAGGAGCATGCAGACCTGTTTAAAGATAACAGTGAAAAATACGCCCCTCAATTTGGCGCTTTCTGCGGGTATGCAGTCAGCCTGAATAAACTAAGACCGGTAAATCCGGAAATATTTCAGATTAAGGACGGCAGACTAATACTACAACATACACAACAAGCATATGATTTGTTTAATAAGGATCTGAATGCAAATACAAAAATTGCTGATGAAAACTGGCCCGGCCTTGTTCTGAAAAAAGCAGGAAAAAAAGTTAAATTTGATAAGCCGGCCAAGCCAACATCTAATACCGTTGTAACTTCAAAATAATACGTAAAAGTAATCAGCTTAATTAAAGGCGCAACGGATCAAAAAAAAAAATTAAAAAAACAAAAAGAAAAATGAAAAACCCATCAACAAAAATAGTATGCATGCTCTGTATGCTGTTAACAATGGTAGTTAAACCTATGGTTGCACAGGTAAAGTCAACATCAGTTTTGACACTGGAAGCAGCCGAGAAAATAATTGCTGAATCAGCAAAATATGCAAAGGATAATAACTCACCTGGAGGCAGCATTGCTGTGGTGGATGCAGGAGGCAATCTGATTGCTTTTCATCGGTTGGATGGCTCCTTCCCCGCATCAGCGGAAGTTGCAATTGCAAAGGCAAAAACCGCAGCAACATTTAAAACACCATCAAAAAAACTGGAAGATTCAATAAACGGAGGAAGGCAAGCATTGATAACAGTAGGCAAAACGTTTTTACAAGGTGGAATTCCCATAATGTATAAAGGAGAGGTAATAGGAG
>JANOBN010000144.1:0-5079 GCA_031411675.1 Bacteroidota bacterium
AAGATCCCGTTAGGGGGGAGCGTCAAACCAAAAACAGCAAATGCTTCGCATTGTTTTTTAATATTAAAACTGTCTGCGCTCAAGCGAGCTTGGCTTGCCAGTTTTAATATTAAAAAATCCCGCAGAAAAAGCGGGATTTGCTGTTTTTGGTTTGCGGAGAGGGCGGGATTCGAACCCGCGGTACTTTGCAGTACACAAACTTTCCAAGCTTGCACGTTCGGCCACTCTGACACCTCTCCGTAAAAATTAAGGGTGCAAATCTAATAATATTTGCTTGCTAATTCCATAGGGGTGAATTCCCCGCCTCTTGAGGCGTTTTATTTATATAAGTTTTTATCATCATTTGGGATGCCCCGTTGCTTGCGGCGAGGTAATTTACTCCTGAACAATCAATTTTCCCGATGCAAGGGATGCCCGGGATGCGGTGTTTTTCAATTCTCTTATACTGAAGAAATAAATACCGGCCAACATTGATTCACGATTAATTGTAAAATGAGTCTCGGTATCAGAATTAAATCTGTCAGAAGGAAATGAGGTAACTACTTTTCCGGTAACATCGCAAATTTGTAATACAAGATTGCTGCCTTTTACATTTGCAATAACTGTTGCCGTTGTTGCCATTGGATTTGGATACACTGCAACTTGCGCATAGGTATTTGCATTATTTTCAAATAAACCGATTGAAAAACATTGTGTGTTTATATTTACCGGTGCTCCGGAAGTGACTACACTTGGAGTTGTAAGAATAGATCCTGCTTTTAAAATAGGCGTAATTGAAGTTACTACGGTAGGTACAGCAACGGCTGTAATAGTTGGACTAAGATTGTTACAACCTGCAGTGCCGAGAGAATTTGTTTTCAAAAAAAATGCTTCTGTTCCGCCACCGAAACTTTGTGTAAATCCTGATACAAGATACGTACCATCAAATGTTTCTTTCACACAACGGCCAACATCTCTTGCAGGGGTGCTACCCCCGACCGATCTACCCCAAATAATATTACCTGTATTATCGGATTTTAATAACAGCAAATTATCATATCCTGCGCCCTGACGATTGACATACCCTGTCATCACAAAGCCGCCATCAGAAGTAGGAGCTATAAAATAAAACAAGTCAGAATCGCCTGTGCCAAATGCTTGTGACCAGCTAAGATCTCCATTCTGATCCAGCTTAACAAGATAAGCATCCATATTACCATTCCCAAAACTTAAGGTATGTCCGGCAATGCAATATCCGCTATCGGCAGTTTGAATTAATGAATAACCAATTTCTTCATTAGTACCGCCAATTGCTTTCGCCCATACCAGAGCTCCGTAAGAATTAAGTTTTACGGCAGCCAAATCAGTTGAACCATTATTTAACACACTGCCGGTAATTACAAAACCACTATCAACAGTTTGAATAATTCCGAAAGCATTATCAGTAGTGTTGTTGCCAATTGTTCTGGTCCATAAAGTATCACCTACAGCATCCGTGCGAACAACATATATATCTGCTGCTCCGGCACCATAACTTGTAGTATGGCCTGCAAGAACATATCCTCCATCAAAACATTGTCTGCCGCCGCTGCAATATTCCAAATTCACACCACCGTATGTTTTAGACCATTGCAAAGAACCGTTGCCATCAGTTTTTATCAGAATAAAATCATCTCCTCCGGCACCGGTACTACCTGTAGTTCCTGTAATAATAAAACCACCGTCAGTAGTCTGCTGCACAGTAGCACCTTCTTCATCGCCTGCACTTAAACCTATGGTTTTACACCACAGTGTATCACCATCCCTGTTAGTTTTTACTAACAACATATCCTGCAAGCCGGAGCCAAAATTTTTTGTGCTTCCAAGTAATACATAATTACTATCATTTATCTGAATAATAGAATTACTCCAATCAAGAATAGCACCTCCCATAGTTTTTTGAAAACGGGATTGTGCATTGTTTGTAAATGCAGAATACATAATCAATATAAATACTACGAACTGAATTTTTGTTTTAATTTTAAACATTATTGATTTATTTAAGTTTAATACGTGAAAGCAATTTTTGCTTCTACACGTGCAATTCATTTACTATTTTCAATCAACTGACATTTCTCCGCATATGGAGATTTGAAACTGATTTTTTATTTTATCTATTGAATCTTCTTTTCCAAAAAGAAACATCAGTTTTGTTAGTGCAGCTTCCGAAGTAATATCTCTTCCGCTAATCACCCCAATTTGTTGTAATTGGAAACTGGTTTCATATTTTCCCTGTTGCACTTCGCCACCACTGCATTGTGAAACGTTCACAATAACCAGTCCGCCTTTAATTGCATCGGAAAGGCTATTAACAAACCATTTTTCGCTGGGAGCATTTCCACTTCCGTAGGTTTCCAGCACCAATGCTTTCAGTCCTTTCATCATACAGGCATTGCGTATCCATTGCTCTGTAATGCCCGGGAAGATGCGTACTAAACCAATATGCGAATTTAAGGTTTTAAAGACTACTAATTTCTTTTTCGGCTTTTTTAAAATATTTTGATGATAATATTGCAATTCTACACCTGTTTCTGCTAATACAGGGTAGTTCAGCGATTGAAAAGCATCGAATTTTGAAGAAGTAAATTTTTCTACCCGATTACCCCGGAATAGCTGGCTGTTAAAATAAATACATACTTCCGGGATTAAAGTATCACCCGCTGCTAATTCAATAGAAGTAATCAGGTTGCGCCGGGCATCTGTTCTAATGGCGCCAAGAGGTAATTGGGAGCCCGTAAAAATGACAGGTTTCTGCAAATTGCAAAGCATAAAACTCAATGCAGAAGCAGAATAAGCCATGGTATCCGTGCCATGCAGAATTACAAAACCATCATACTTGTTGTATTTCTTTTCAATAATACCGGCCAGTTCAATCCAGAACGGAGGTTGTACATTGCTGCTGTCGATAAGGTTAGTGAAAGAATGATAATCAACGCGGCATTTCAATTTTTTAAGTTCAGGAACCTGTTCCGCAATTTTTCCGAAATCAAAAGGCTTTAATGCACCATGTTGATTATGATGCATTCCAATGGTTCCACCTGTATATATTATCAGAATTTTTTTCATTCAGCAATCAGAGTTTAAACAATTTTCTTGCGTTTGATGAAGTGACTTCACTTACTTCATTTACATCAATGCCATAAACAGCAGCTACTTTTTCGGCAACCAGTTTTATATATACAGGCTCATTTCTCTTTCCTCGATGTGGAGTCGGTGTGAGATATGGAGCATCTGTTTCCAGAACAATATTTTTTATCGGAATTTGTGGAAGAATTTTATCCAGTCCTCCGTTTTTATACGTAACAACGCCACCAATACCGAGCATAAATCCCATCTTAATAATCTCCTGTGCTTCTTCTAATGTGCCGCTAAAGCAATGAAATACACCTGTTAACGACGGAAGATTTAATTTATGTATCAAACGAATAGCATGATCCGTTGCTTCACGGGTGTGCAGGGCAACTGGTAAACTCAGTTCAGCAGCCCAACGGCATTGTGTTTCAAAAGCAATATCCTGTTCTTTAATAAAAGATTTTTCCCAATAAAGATCAATTCCCATCTCGCCAACAGCAATAAATCCACCTTTCGCCAGGTTTTTCTCCACATGCTGCAATTCGCTTTTATAATCTTCGTTTACTGAGCAAGGATGCAGGCCTGACATAGGCAGACAAATGCCCGGAAAGGTATTGGCCACTTCCAGCATTGGGGCCGTCCATTTACTGTCAATATCAGGCATCAGAAAAGTAGAAACACTGCCATCAATAGCAGCGCGAATCAAATCATTGCGATCGTTATCAAATTCTTTGGAATACAGATGAGTATGGGTATCAATTAACGACATGGCGGCAAAAATAGTTAATTTGGCGCGCAGGATGCCACGATACCTTATATTACGTTTCAGTTCCATTGGTGATATTGTTCTAACAACGCCTGTAATCCGCTGCCTGAAAGAACAGGTGCCGGGGTGTGAAATACATTTTCTCACTAAAAAAACCTTCGCCGGTGTTTTAAACGGCAATCCGTATATTGATAAACTGATAACTATCACAAAAGATGTTAGTGAAGTGATGGATGAGCTGCATTCGAATAATTATGATGCCGTTATTGATCTGCATAATAACATCCGCACTTTTTTATTAAAAAGAAAGCTAAAACGCAAGTCATATACTTTTCAAAAGCTCAACATTGAAAAATGGCTGATGGTGAATTTAAAAATCAATAAGCTTCCTGAAAAACATATTGTGCATCGTTATTTTGAAGCATTAAATGATTTAATCAAGTATGATGGCAAAGGTTTGAATTATTACATATCACCGGAAAACGAAATATCTTCAGACCAATTACCTGCATCTCACAGTAACGGATTTATTGCCATTGTAATCGGAGCGAAGCATGCTACCAAAATGCTACCTGTAGATAAAGTTGCAGAATTGATTGTGAAATTAAGACAACCGGTAGTTTTAATTGGGGGCAAAGAGGATGAACGTCGTGCGGAAGAAATAGTTGATAAGGCAGGAAATAACTTTGCAGATTATATATATAATGGTTGCGGTAAATACTCACTTCAGCAATCAGCATCTATCGTTAAACAGGCAAAGCTGGTAATTACTAATGATACCGGACTGATGCATATTGCTGCAGCATTCAATAAAAATATTATTTCTGTATGGGGAAATACCATCCCTGCTTTTGGTATGACTCCATTTTTGCCGGATGCATCAACAGCAAAAAATTATATATCAGAAGTAAAAAATCTAAACTGTCGTCCTTGCTCTAAAATTGGTTTTGATAAATGTCCGAAAGGGCACTTTAAGTGTATGAATGAGCAGGATTTGGGAAAGATAATTAGCCAATTAGCCAATTTGGGGAATTAGCCAATGAGGATTTTGTGTTAAATTATTTTAGTACTTTTTGATCGATATCAAACTTCTTTTCTTGTTGAGATGATTAATCGTTAGTTTTTCTTAGTAGATGTAATATCCTAGAGGTGATTATTTATTGATGTTTAAAAAATTTTATGTAAGCTAGATTAGATTTATCCTCTAAATATTCTTTAATTTC
>JANOBN010000145.1:0-2279 GCA_031411675.1 Bacteroidota bacterium
CGATGGGGCAAAATCTCAACCTTATCGGACATCTTTCTTATAGTGTTTCCTGTGCCGGTGTCTGGCATTATGTTGACTCCCTAAATAATGAATATGCATTAGTAGGTGCAAACGACAGGGTTTCCATTGTTGATGTTACTAATCCTTCTACTCCAACAGAAGTATTTAATGTGCCTGCGCTTTCAGGACAGACGAGCTTATGGCGGGAGTTAAAAACCTATAATAAGTTTGCCTATGCGGTGAGTGAAGGTGGTGGTGGTGTAATTATTATCGATCTTTCCTTGCTGCCCGGATCTATTTCTTATAGTCATTGGTATGGCGATAGTGCAATAAACGGGCAACTTCAAAGTGCACATACTATAGCTGCAAACAATGGTTATTTATATATATTCGGAAGTAATATCGGCGTGGGTGGATGTATAATTGCCGATATAACAGATCCGGTCAACCCACATTTTACAGGCGAATACAGTGACAATTACATTCATGACGGGTACATCAGAAACGACACATTATGGGCAGGTGAAATTTATGCCGGTCAGTTTTCGTTAATTAGTGTTGCTGATAAGCACAATCCCTTTTTATTAACTACACAACAAACACCAGGACAGTTTTGTCATAATGTGTGGTTATCCGATAATAGCAATTATGCATTTACAACTGATGAAGTCGGAGGTGCTCCTTTAGGTTCATTTGATGTAAGCAACATTGCAAATATTCAACTCAAGACCACTTATTTAACGGATAGTATTCCGGGCGAAGAAGTACATAACGTTCGTGTGTTAAATGATTATCTGATTAATCCATCTTACGGAAGTCAGCTGACCCTTGTTGATGGTGCACGTCCTGATAACCTCGTAGAGATTGCACGTGCTCCTACTGACTTTGGTTCAGGTCAACCTTTCCTATGCTGGGATGCATCTCCTTATTTACCTTCAGGAAACATTATTGCAACTGATATTGGCGGAGGATTATTTATTTTTCAGCCGGATTATCAACGCGCTTGTTATCTGGAAGGAACAACAACCGATTCAACAACCGGCTTATCATTAAACAATGTGCTAGTTGAGATTTTATCTACTGCGAAAAATACAACTTCTGATTTAAGCGGAATATATAAAACTGGTATCAGCACTTCAGGGACTTACGATATTCAATTTTCTAAAACAGGATATATTACAAAATTATATTCTGGCGTAAGTTTAGCGAATGGTGTATTGACCAATTTGAATGCAGAACTTGTTCCTTTCACAGTTAACGGTATTGTTACAGCAACAGGATCAGGTAATGGTATTTCAAATATTCAGGTAGTAGCAAGCAATGGTATTTCAAGCTTTACAACTACTACTGATGTAAATGGAAATTTTACTTTAACAAATATTTCTTCCGGAGGTTATGAGGTTACAGCAGCCGGATGGGGCTATCTTACACAATGTATTAATACGGTTCTTGATGGAACAACCATTGTTTCCTTACAACTTGACAATGGTTACAGTGATGATTTTTCAACAAACAATAACTGGACGGTTAATAGCACCTGTACATCAGGAGCATGGGTAAGAGGTGTGCCGGTAGGAACAGTTTTAGGTTCAGCACAAGCTAATCCCGGAACCGATGTACTTAGCGATTGCGGTAATAAATGTTATGTAACCGGTAATGGTGGTGGTACTGCAAATACTGACGACTTAGATGATGGCGGAACAGTAGTTACTTCACCGGTATTCGACCTTAGCACTTATGTTAATCCATATATAAATTATTCCCGTTGGTATTTTAATAGTGCAACCACACCGGCCAACAACATTGATACCTTATTTATTACTTTATATAATGGTACTACATCTGTTATTATCGATGCCGCTACATTAAACAATACGACTAATGGAGCTTGGGTAGATGTTTCATTAAGAGTAGCAAACTATATTACTCCAACATCTACAATGACTGTTAGTGTTTATGCCAACGATAAGCAGTTTACCGGTAATATCTGCGAGGCCGGTTTTGACAATTTCTTAATTAATGAAGGCACCAGCGGAATTGCATCAAATGATAAAAGCAGGGAACTCGAACTATTTCCGAATCCTTTTAGTGATTCATTCATTATCAAAATAAATCCTGATTTTATTACAGCAGGCACAACCCTTCAAATTACAGATGCATCCGGAAGAATTATTTATGATGCGCCTTTCAATACTTCTGAAAACAGGATTTCATTAGCCGCTGACCTTGGATCCGGATTTTATATTGCTAAAATCTATGGTGCAACCAGGGCGATTGCT
>JANOBN010000146.1:0-8338 GCA_031411675.1 Bacteroidota bacterium
CCCATTGTGGATGGATATAATAATTGTAAATGGTGTTAGTATAAACAAATTCACTGTATTCTCTTCCATAAAAAGGAGAAAGTTCATCGTCTGCAGCAATATATAAATCTCGCCAGGCGTAATATGGTTCAATATCCTGCATAACTATTTTTCCGGCTTGTAGTTATCAACTGCATTTCTCACACTGCCATATTTCTTTAATAACAGATCTGCTTCATCAATATTAATATGAAGTGTATCCATTACCATTCGTGTACCACGATCGATAAGTTTATTGTTGGAAAGTTGCATATCCACCATTTTATTTCCCTTAACACGACCAAGGCTTATCAGTATTGATGTAGAAATCATATTTAATATTAGCTTCTGTGCCGTGCCGGCTTTCATTCTTGTGCTGCCGGTTACAAATTCAGGACCTGTTACTACTTCAACAGGAAATTTAGCTTCCCTTGCAACATCACTTCCCGGATTGCAGGTGATGCATCCCGTAAGGATATTGTTTTCATTGCTTTTACGAAGCGCACCTATAACATAAGGTGTACTTCCTGAAGCAGCTATACCTATCACACTGTCTTTATCATTAATTTCAAACTTTTGAAGGTCCTTCCAGCCTTGCTCTGTATCATCTTCTGCAAATTCTACTGCTTTTCTTATTGCTGAATCGCCACCTGCAATAATACCAATTACCATTCCCTGTGGAACACCAAAAGTAGGAGGGCATTCGCTGGCATCAACAATTCCCAATCTTCCGCTGGTACCGGCCCCAATGTAAAATAAACGGCCGCCGGATTTAATTCGTAAAATTATTGCTTCAACCAGCTTTTCAATTTCAGGAATTACTTTTTGTACCGATAAGGCCACCGTCTGATCTTCATGATTGATATTCATTAAGAGCTCAGAAACACTCATACGTTCCAAATTATCGTATGAAGAATCGGATTCTGTTATTCTTTTTTCAGCACTCATTTTTTAATAGATAGCCTTATAAGTGTCCGGATCGTAATTATGCATTAGCTGATAGACAACATCAAAAATATCTTCACACTGAGGCTTGCTCCAGTAATCACCATCAGAACCATAAGCGGGTCTGTGTTCTTTGGCAGAAAGGCTTATCGGCGGCGCATCCAGAAATTGAAATGCCCGTTGTTTCTCCAGCACCTGTTGCATCATATATGCAGTACCACCGCCGGGAACATCTTCATCAAGGAACAATACTTTATTGGTTTTGCTGATTGATTTTGCAATGAGATGATTTAAGTCAAATGGAAGTAATGTTTGTACATCGATCACTTCGCAACTAATATTGTGTTCGTTTAACTGAGATGCGGCATCTAATGCAATACGACAAAGCGAACCGTAGGTAACAATTGTAATGTCATTACCTTCTTTGAGAATTTCTGGAACGCCAACCTGTAAACGGAATTCCCCAATATTTGCAGGCATTTTTTCTTTAATGCGATAACCATTTAAAGGTTCGATGACTAATGCAGGTTCATCAGATGCAAGTATAGTATTGTAAAATCCTGCCGCCTGTGTCATGTTACGGGGAACACAGAAATGTATACCACGAATAGAACCGAGTATTAATTGAATAGGTGATCCGGAATGCCATACACCCTCTAAACGGTGTCCGCGTGTTGAAATAATTAATGGTGCCTTTTGTCCGCCTCTGGTACGATACTGCAAACAGGCAAGATCATCGGTAAGAACCTGTATTGCATATGCAAGGTAATCCAGATATTGTATCTCCGCAATAGGGCGAAAGCCGCGTAATGCTAAACCGATTCCTTGTCCGATAATGGTTGCTTCTCTGATTCCTGTATCAATAATACGATGATCTCCATGTTTCTGTTGAAGACCGGCATAGGTTTGATTAACTCCTCCAATACCTCCAACATCTTCACCAAAAGCAACAACTTCAGGGTAATGACTAAAGAGGTAATCAAAGTTGGCTTGTAACACTTCTCGTCCGTCTACCGGATGTGAGTCCGCATTATATACAGGAGCAACCGGTTCAATATTCAATATCGATAAATTACTATGACTAAATTGAGAAGAGTCGAATCGCATATGATTATATCCTTCATACTGTTGATTCCAGAATATTAATGCATTCCGCTGTGGAGATGTTTCTCCTTTTGCGAAGCGCAATGATTTACGAATAGCAATGCTAATGTCTTTTCTTTCCGGTTCTGATAATTCTTTTAGTGTATCTGAAATCCGTTGTATAAAAACTCCGTTATCACTTTTTAAAGCAAGATGTTCAATTAATGCAACGGCTTCAGCAACTTCTTTTTTAATGCTGGTAAGATGTGCATCCCAAGCTTTGCGTCTTGCTTCTTGTGCAGCTTTTTTCGCTTCGGCTTCTACTTGATCCAATTCTTCGTTACTTGCAATAGCAGATTGTATCATCCACTCGCGCATTTTACGATTGCAGTCATGGGCATCTTCCCAGGCAAGTCTGTCTTTCGATTTATAACGTTCATGCGATCCGCTGGTAGAATGACCTTGTGGTTGTGTGAGTTCCTGAATATGAAATAAAACGGGAATGTGCTCCTGACGACAAATTGCAATTCCTTTTTCATACGTCTCACAAAGTGCAGCATAATCCCATCCTTTTACTGTATAGATAAGATAGCCATCTTTTTCGTTCGTCTTTTCAAAGCCACGCATAAGGTCGGAAATGCTTTCTTTCGTAGTCTGGAATTTCTTAGAAACCGAAATGCCATAACCATCATCCCAAACAGAAACAGCCATAGGCACCTGTAACACTCCGGCTGCATTCATTGCTTCAAAAAACAATCCTTCAGAAGTACTGGCATCACCAATAGTACCAAATGCAACTTCATTTCCATTAACCGTAAATCCACTGTTTTTTGTTGATGCTTCCGGATTTTTTCTATATAATTTGGAAGCATATGCCAGTCCTAATAAACGCGGCATCTGACCTGCAGTAGGAGAAATATCTCCTGATGAATTTTTTAGTTTTGTTAAATCTTTCCAGGTACCATCATCATTCAGTAATCGTGTGCTATAATGACCATTCATCTGACGTCCTGCCGAAGAAGGTTCAGCTTCAGCATCCGGATTGGCATATAACTGAGCAAAAAACTGCTCCAGAGTTAACATTCCGGCTGCAAACATAAAAGTCTGATCACGGTAATAACCCGAACGGAAGTCGCCATTTTTAAAAGCTCTGGCCATCGCCAGTTGTGCCACTTCCTTGCCATCACCAAAAATCCCGAATTTTGCCTTACCGGTCAGCACTTCTTTCCGCCCGATCAAACTAACCTGACGGCTTTCACAAGCAATACGGTAATCATTAATAACCAGCTTTTTGAAGTCATCATAGCTAAGCGGCTTTTGTTCGGTTTGTAGCTTCATAAGGGTTAATATATACTTGCAAAAATAGGGAATCTCCAGGTCTGAAAAAAGCACTATGAAGAGTCAATTTAAAGGGAAGATTTTTTGAGAATAACCCTTATCTGATATCGGAATTTGAAGGGTTATGAATAAAAATTGTCCGGCAAGACGGCTTAAAAAAGCAGATCAGTGATGGTAAATGTGGCAAACAAAATACTGGCAATTCCATTTGTTGTAAAGAAGGCAATATTTACTCTTGATAAATCATCAGGTTTCACCAGCTTATGCTGATAGATTAATAGCAAGGAAAATATTAACCATCCGGTAAAGTAAACCCAGCCAAAACCACCTTCTAGTCCTGCAGCCAGCAAAAAAACAGAAGATGCAAGATGCAGATTTGTAGAAATCGAAAGCGCTTTCTTACCACCAAACAAAGCCGGAATAGAATGTAGATTATTGGCTTTATCGAATGCTTCATCCTGTAAAGCATAAATGATATCGAAACCGCTAACCCAGCATAATACAGAGAATGAAAACCAAAATGGTAACATAGCAAATTCACCGCTTACTGCAAGATAGCTGCCTATTGGAGCCAGTGAGAGGCCTACTCCCAAAATCAAATGACATAATGGGGTAAATCGTTTGGTATAACTATAACTTAAAATTACTGCTAAGGCAACAAATGAAAGATAAAAACAAAGCGGGTTAATAAACCAGGTAGTTGTAATGAATAACAAGCAATTCAGGGCTGTAAAAATTATCGCCGATTTAGCACTGATAACTCCCGAAGGAACTTCCCTTACAGCAGTACGTGGATTATTGGCATCAATAGCAGCATCGGCCCATCGGTTAAAAGCCATTGCCGCAGTTCTTGCAAAAATCATACACAGCAAAACTTTAATTGCCATATGATAATCCACCGTAAAATTAGTGTGAATGATACCTAATGTAAAACCTATTGCAGCAAAAGGTAAAGCAAATACGGTATGACTGAATTTAACCAGTGATAGATAATTCTTTATTGCAGGAGCAGACATCAGACTGCAAAATTGCAGAAAAGAAACGGAGCAATAAAAAAAACTTTTTACTAATATCGAAGCAGTTTTCCGGCTTTTATTTTTCCATCATTAGTTCCAATAGTGAGGTAATAAATTCCGGATTGGAAGGAGGTAACATCAATAGTACATGAAGAGCTTGCTTTTTTTAGCTCCAAAGTCTTTATTAATCTGCCCTGACAATCGTGAATCTGTAATATGGAATTGGTTGCTAATGCAGGGAAATTTAATATGCTTGTTTTATCGGATGGATTCGGGAAGCAATATATATTTTCAGAAGTACCTGAATTTTCTCCGATTCCTGTTACACCACAATTGGTAATCATACTGAATGCATCGGTTTTTCCATGCCCCCATTTATAATCAGGTAATGAAGCTCCGGTAAATGAATCGGTATAACTGCAATTGATGATGGCATTCTTTATATCTTGTGAGGAAGCAAACGGGTATTTTTCAAGATACATGGCAACAATACCGGAAACTATTGCAGATGCACCGCTGGTTCCGTTGGCGCGTAAATGTTTTGCAGTAGGAGGGATTTTATAAGGCTGATTAGCTATAAACCACGGCTGACTGGTGACAATTAAAGGACCGAAAGTCCATTCAGAGCTGGCAACTACATCAGGTTTCTGACGTAAATCGCGTGTTGGTCCCCAACTGGAAGTAGGATGAATGGCACCTGTTGTTGTAGTGAAACTCTGAATTGTGTTATTAAAGTCTGTATAACTATTCATATTGGTATACTGCCCAACCGTTATTGTTTTATCACTGCACTGAAAACCACTGCACATATTCTGGTAAAGATCAGGAGCAACGTAATCTGCAATTGCAGGATACACTGTTGCTGTCGGCAACAAAGAAGAAGGTATCCAGTCAAATGTATATCCATCCCAGCTTCCGGTGCCTGTGGTTTGTAAACGCCAGTTATAAGTGGAATCTCTGGTTACGAGATAAAACATTCCATATTGTCCGCCAATGATATCAGCATAACTCTGTACAGTTGCTAATTTATTTCCATCAACGCTATAAAGTACGTTAGTATGAAGCGTACCCAGTTGTTGCTGTATGTTTGTATAGGTTAATGATCCTCTGAATTCATAATCCGGACTGAATTTATCAGCACCAATGGTAAACTTAAGATTACTCATATTAGCAGTATCACCCCAGAATTCGCAGTAGGATTGTGCTCCTGCATTTTTAAACCAGGTAAATACAGTATCACCGGTGGCAACAGTGGTATGTGTATGAAGTGCAAATCCTCCTGCATTGCCGGAAGCGCACACTATTGAACGTCCATTTTTTGCAGTGATTAATCCGTCCATTAACTGCGTAGATAAATCATTTCCGTCATGAGAACCATAATAAGTTCCTGCACTGATATTGATAATGCAAGGTTGACCCGCTGCATCAGCTTTAGCATATATATAATCAACAGCATCAGCAATAGAACTTAGAAACTGATCATCACCTACATTAAAGTTAATTGCAACTATTACCAGATCTGCTTCAGGTGCTGCACCGGTAAATTCTCCGGTTGCATTCCCGTTTCCACCACCCATGCCGGTAATAACGGTACCATGTACACCCTGATCATGATGTGCCGTTGCTCTTCCGCTGTCAATATCGGCACCTGTAAATTCCTGCCCATAAGCATAAGGCATCGGAGTGTTAGCACTATCCGCTAATAAATGATCCCAAATAAATTTAATACGCGTTTTGCCTGTTGCATCCTGAAAATCGGGATGTGTATAATCAATACCGGTATCAATAAAACCCAACATTACTCCTTTGCCCGTATATGCTTTTGGCAATGGGGCAACGCCATTATGAATATCCATGATACGATTCATATAACGCATGGTATCATTACCCATTAACTGTAATCGGGGAGCCCCGTCTTCAATACGAGTAACAGCTATATCAGCAGCAAGAGCAGAAACACCGGCCAATGGTATCATTATAGAGGAAATACCATTTCTGGAATATTTAAAAACCCCGCCCTGCTGTTGTGTAATTTCTTCTATTCTTCTTTCATTGCCTTTAACCAGCAATGCAACCAATTTTTGTTGATTTTCGGTTTCCTGCATCTTTCTTACCACAGGAAAAGATAATTTAACCTGCTGCGTAAATGCCGGTAAAAATGCAGCACATATGTAAAGGGTGATTAAAAGTTTTTTCATGATGTAATTGATCTTTTTTATTGATGGATAAAGATGGATTTTTGGCTAAGTTTGCCACCTTCTATTTTTACTCTCAATAATCGCATAAAGTTACAGAAAACAATGGCTGACGATAAGAAAATAATATTTTCCATGGTAGGGGTTAGCAAGGTCTATCCTCCGCAGAAACAAGTACTTAAAAATATTTACCTGTCATTTTTCTATGGTGCCAAAATCGGTATTCTGGGTTTAAATGGCTCCGGTAAATCAACCTTGTTAAAAATTATTGCAGGGCTGGAAAAGTCGTTTCAGGGAGAAGTGGTCTTTTCCGCCGGATATTCTGTTGGTTATCTCTCCCAGGAACCGGAACTGGACACTACTAAAACTTCCCGCGAAATTGTGATGGAAGGTGTTAAGCATATAACAGATCTTTTGGCTGAATATGATGAGGTGAATAATAAATTCGGGGACGATGAGATTCTCAATAACCCTGATAAAATGGATAAACTGATGGCCCGTCAGGCGGAACTTCAGGATAAAATAGACGCAGCCGGAGCCTGGGAATTGGATAATAAAGTGGAAGTAGCGATGGATGCCTTACGCTGCCCGGAGCCGGAAACACCGGTTGCTAATCTATCAGGAGGGGAACGCCGCCGTTTGGCAATGTGTCGTTTGTTATTACAGGAGCCCGATGTGTTATTACTCGATGAGCCAACCAATCACCTGGATGCCGAAAGTGTGGAGTGGCTGGAGCATCATCTTCAACAATATAAAGGAACCGTTATTGCCGTTACTCACGATCGTTACTTCCTCGATAATGTTGCCGGTTGGATTCTGGAGCTTGACCGCGGTGAAGGTATTCCGTATGAAGGAAATTATACTAGCTGGCTGGAGCAGAAGAGCAAGCGAATGGAAATGGAGGAGAAAACGGAAAGCCGGAGAAAGAAAACGCTGGAGCGGGAGTTGGAATGGGTACGTATGGCACCAAAAGCCCGTCATGCAAAATCCAAAGCGCGTCTTCAGGCTTATGATAAAATGTTGAATGAGGAAACCAGAGATAAAGAAGATAAACTGGAGTTATTCATTCCTCCGGGACCAAGATTGGGTAGTGTAGTTATTGAAGCAACGAATGTATCCAAAGCTTATGGCGACAGATTGTTAATTGATAATCTTAGCTTTTCATTACCGCAGGCAGGTGTAGTTGGAATCATCGGACCGAACGGTGTAGGTAAAACAACATTGTTCAGAATGGTAATGAAACAGGTGATTCCTGATAGCGGAACATTTAATATCGGTGATACCGTTCAGATTGCTTATGTAGATCAAAGTCATGATGCATTATTGCCGGATAAATCAGTTTATGAAATTATCGGTGGCGGATTAGAAAATATGATGATTGGCAATAAATCGGTTAACAGCAGAGCGTATATATCCAAGTTTAATTTCAGCGGTGCTGATCAACAAAAGAAGTTGGGCGTATTATCAGGTGGTGAAAGAAATCGTGTTCATCTTGCAGTTACTTTAAAACAAGGTGCCAACGTTTTATTGCTTGATGAGCCAACAAACGATATTGATATAAATACGTTGCGGGCATTAGAAGAAGCTATTGAGAATTTTGCAGGATGTGCGGTAATCATCAGTCACGACCGCTGGTTTCTCGATCGTGTTTGTACACATATACTGGCGTTTGAAGGAGATTCACAGGTTTATTTCTTCGAAGGTGGTTATACCGATTATGAAGAGAATAAGAGAAAACGATTA
>JANOBN010000147.1:0-3384 GCA_031411675.1 Bacteroidota bacterium
AGGTAAAGCTGACTTTTATCAATGCATGCTTCCATCCCCTTTGTTATACTGATATTTCTCTTAATATAATACGGAAAACCGGCTTCGTTAATTGAAACCAGTACATTAAAATATTGCTCCGGACTAAAACGCAGATAGAGCAACTTCTCCGAGTTACAAAAACCTTCTACATTCATATTCTGAATTCTGTTCAAACGTCCCTTGAGCTCCTCGTAATTTTTAACATCAAGTTTGGGTACCTCAACCACCAGATCCATAGTCTGTGCTATAGTACGTGGTGTTTTTAATGCTGAATCCTGAGCATTTAATTGAACAGAAATCATCATTAAGATAATTAAACAAGTAGCTGGCTTCATTTTTCCGATTGATTTTACAAATTCTTACGTAAACCAAAAGGAGGGGTTACAAAATCAGCACAAAAACAAGAAAATCTTACATTAACTAATCTCTATATCCTAATGCAATTCAGCCATTTTTTATTCCTAAAGTACTGATTACTAGGCCATACGAATGCCCAGCTCTTTCAATTGCCCGTCTTCTATAGCCGATGGGGCGTCAATCATTACATCTCTTCCACTATTGTTTTTGGGGAAGGCGATAAAGTCACGAATGGAATCTGTGCCACCAAAAAGAGAGCACAATCGGTCAAATCCAAAGGCAATGCCTCCATGTGGTGGTGCACCGTATTCAAAAGCATTCATTAAAAAACCAAATTGTTCAACGGCCTGCTCCCGGGTGAATCCAAGAAGATCAAACATTTTTGATTGCATCTCTTTATTGTGAATACGTATGGAGCCACCTCCTACCTCTACTCCATTTATTACCATATCATATGCATTGGCTCTTACTGCTCCGGGATCTGTATCAAGTAACGGCATATCTTCCGGAAGCGGTGATGTAAAAGGATGATGCATGGCAAACCAGCGTTTCATGTCTTCATTATACTCCAATAACGGGAAATCAATTACCCAAAGACAACTATATATATTCTTGTCACGCAACCCTAATCGACTTCCCATTTCCAGACGAAGTTCATTCATTGCCTTGCGTGTTTTTGTGGTTTCTCCTGCAAGAATCAAGATAAGATCGCCTTCTTTTGCATTCACTGCATCTGACCATTTTTTCAAATCTTCCGGAGTATAAAATTTATCTACCGATGACTTCAACAAACCATCACTTCCATATCTTACATATATTAAACCAGTAGCCCCAATTTGAGGACGTTTCACAAAATCTGTTAAATCATCCAGTTGCTTTCTGGTATATTCTGCACAACCGCCTGCATTAATTCCAATTACAATTTCAGCATCATCAAATACTTTGAAACCCTTTCCTTTTGCATGGGAAGTCAGTTCTGTAAACTTCATTTCAAAACGCGTGTCAGGCTTATCGCACCCATAATACTTCATTGCATCGGCATACGACATCCTTGGTAATTTGCCCAAGTCAATATTCTTTACTGTTTTAAAAAGATGGCGGGTAAGTCCTTCAAATGTTTCCAGGATGTCTTCCTGCTCTATAAAACTCATTTCGCAATCAATCTGTGTAAATTCCGGTTGCCGGTCTGCTCGAAGATCCTCGTCACGAAAGCATTTTACAATTTGATAATAACGATCAAATCCTGCAACCATTAGCAATTGCTTAAATGTTTGAGGCGACTGAGGTAATGCATAAAACTGACCACTATTCATCCTGGAAGGCACAACAAAATCACGAGCCCCTTCCGGAGTCGATTTTATCAATACCGGGGTTTCCACTTCCAGAAATTGTTGCTTATCCATATAATTTCTGGTTTCAATGGCAAGCCGATGCCGCAATTCCAGATTGGCCCTTACTGCACTTCGTCTTAAGTCAAGGTAACGGTATTTCATACGGATGTCGTCACCACCGTCAGTGTTATCTTCAATGGTAAAAGGAGGCGTTATTGCAGCGTTAAGCACTTCAAAATCAAGTACGTTTATTTCAATATCTCCCGTATTCATTTTTGCATTTTTACTGCTACGCTCAGCAACAGTACCTGTCACCTTCAATACAAACTCCCTACCCAATAAGCGGGCTTTGGTGCATAAATCAGCATTGTTATCCATATTGAAAACCAACTGTGTAATGCCGTACCTGTCGCGCAAGTCAATGAAGGTCATGCCCCCAAGGTCGCGCGATTTTTGTACCCAGCCACATAGGGTAACTTTACTATTGATATCAGAAATGCGTAATTCGCCGCAGGTATTTGTTCTTAACATAATTTATATTTTCAGGAGGACGAAAATAGTGTAACGCGGCTTAAGTCAGTAAGGTTTGTAACTTTATCCCCTGAAAAGGCAATAATGCGCCTTAAAAAATGTTAATCTTCATTGCATGACCCGAAATATTTTCCTTGGCTTATTCCTCTCTCTTGCTGCCTTGTTTAATGCCAATGCCCAGAATCTGGCTATCGGCCAATGGCGGGAGCATCTGCCTTATAACAGAGGCAAAATACTGGCTGATGCCGGAAACCGCATGTTTTGCGCTACAGAAGACGGGCTATTTGCTTACCAAAAAGCGGAAGAAAGTCTGGAAAGGTTTACCCGCCTGAATGGCTTGCATGATTTCGGCATCTCTTCTATTAGTTATGACAATACCAATAATGCTTTAATTGTTGGATTCTCCAATGCTAACATCGACATCATCTATGATAACAATACCATCTATAATATCCCATTTATCAAAGAAAAAAATATTACCGGTTCTAAAAACATTAATAACATTTTTATTAAAAATGGCATCTCTTATCTTGCCTGCGGATTTGGAATTGTTGTTTTAGATGCACAAAAGCAAGAAATAAAAGACAGCTATTTTATTGGAGCAGGCGGTGCTCAGATGAATGTTTTAGATATTACAAGCGACGGAAATTTTTTATATGCAGCAACTGACAGTGGTGTTTTTTCCGGCAACTTGTTAAGCAATCTTGCCGATTTCAATAACTGGAACAGAATACTGGATGATAATAATAATGAAGGTGATTTTAATAAAATAGTTTTTTTTGGCGGTAAAATCTATACCAATTATGCAAAGCCGGATGCACAATCAACAACAAGTGATGAGCTGTGGGTATATGATGCAGGTGTATGGAATCAAATATCAATACCTGAATTGCCACAACAACCGAAAAGATATTCCATGCGAATTATCAATAACAATATGGTAATTGCGAATGATAATTCAGTAAGTGTTTTTAATAGTCAATTACAACGCAACGCCTATTATGACAACACATTCTATTCCAATCCTCAGATAAGGGATGGATGGCTGGAGAATGGTAATATTGCATGGATAGCCGATAAAAAACTGGGTTTAATAAGAATTGAGAATGCAAATTTGAAAACCATTACTCCTTCAGGACCCGCC
>JANOBN010000148.1:0-4954 GCA_031411675.1 Bacteroidota bacterium
ATAACCGGAACAAATTAATCAGCAAAGAATTTTAGTAACCGGAAAAACCATTCCCGAAACAGTCTATATATAAAGAAGGGCAACTGAATCAGATGCCCTTCTTTATATATTATCTGTTTTTAATGTTCATCACCCGGAACATTACTTTCCGGTGTTTCACTATATGGAGTTGTTTGCATGATAAAATCTTCCTTTGCACCCGGTTTACCATAATCATATGGCCAACGGTGAACTGTGGGAATAGCTCCCGGCCAGTTACCATGTAAGTGCTCAACAGGTGCTGTCCATTCTAAGGTAGTAGAGTTCCATGGATTTTGTTTAGCCTTCTTGCCTTTATATATACTGTAGAAGAAGTTAAAAGCGAAGATCAACTGTGCAATGCCGCCGAGTAAAGCAAACACAGTAATTAAGCCATTTACATTAACCATTTCAGAGAAGCCTTCATACGCTGTGTTTGCATAATACCTTCTTGGCAAACCACCTAATCCGAGGAAATGCATTGGAAAGAATACGCCATACACACTTACAATAGTCATCCAGAAATGTGCATAGCCCAGTTTTTTATTCATCATTCTGCCATACATACGCGGGAACCAGTGATAAACACCGGCAAACATTCCGAAAATGGCTGAAGAACCCATTACAATATGGAAGTGAGCAACCACGAAATAAGTATCGTGTACATTAATATCCAGTGCAGAATCTCCAAGTATAATTCCCGTTAATCCCCCGGTAATAAAGAAGGAAACAAGGCCGATGGCAAATAACATCTGCGGATTGAATATGAGGTTACCACGCCACAGTGTTGTGATATAATTAAACACTTTAACCGCCGAAGGAATAGCCACCAATAATGTTGTGAATACGAATACGGAACCAAGGAATGGATTCATCCCGGTAATAAACATATGATGTCCCCAAACAACAAAGGAAAGAAATGCAATAACCAGCATAGAACCAATCATCGCTTTATATCCGAAGATGGGTTTACGTGAATTAACAGCAATTACTTCTGATGCTAACCCTAAAGCAGGTAACAATACAATATAAACTTCCGGGTGACCGAGGAACCAGAATAAGTGCTGAAACAATACAGGGCTACCACCTACATGATCAAGTGGTGCACCATCAATAAATATATCAGACAGATAAAAACTTGTTCCGAAACTACGGTCGAATACCATCAATAATGCGGCAGCAAATAATACCGGGAAAGAAAGAATACCCAATATTGCAGTAATTAAGAAGGCCCAGATCGTTAATGGAAGTCTGGTCATACTCATACCTGTTGTGCGAAGATTGATAATGGTTGCCACATAATTGATACCACCTAAAAGGGCAGAAGCAATAAAGAGTACCATACTCACCAACCATAATGTCATCCCTACTCCGGAGCCGGATATTGCCTGCGGTAATTCGCTCAATGGCGGATAAATTGTCCAACCACCGGATGCAGGCCCTGTTGTTACAAATAAAGAGATAGTCATTACCATACAGGATGCAAAGAAGAACCAGTAGGATAGCATATTCAGTACACCGGAAGCCATATCACGTGCACCAACCTGCAACGGAATAAGCAGGTTACTAAAAGTACCGCTCAATCCGCCGGTCAATACAAAGAACACCATAATAGTTCCGTGAATAGTTACAAGTGCAAGATAGAATCCCGGATCCAGTTTGCCATCCTTACCCCATTTACCCAACAAGCTTTCCATGAAAGCGAATTTGGTATCTGGCCAGGCCAGCTGAAGACGGAATATCATACTCATTCCCATTGCCAGGAAAGCCATCAGAATTGCAGTTATCAGAAACTGCTTCGAAATCATCTTATGATCAGTAGTGAAAACATACTTCGTCCAGAAGTTGTCTTCATGCTCGTGTTCGTGGTGATGATGACCATGAGTTTCCTCACCGTGAATAACGGCGTCAGGAGCATTTGTATGTGGAGTCACTTCCATGTGATATTAATTACAATATAATTATTTCAATGCTGTTACTTTCTTAGCTTCGGTTGTTGGTGCTTGTGCTGCAGGCACTCCTACAGGAGTCGCTTCCGGAGTTGCTTTTTCAAATACCAGTTTATTCCCTTTCATCCATGCTTTAAAATCTGCCGGCTCATCCACAACAATCTTCATTTTCATATTATAATGAGCTACTCCGCATATTTTATTACAAAGCAATATATAATCGAATTTAGGATTTCCGGTGATCTCCCGCATTTTAGCTGTAGTAATTGTAGGCTTAAAATAAAAACGGGTATTCATTCCGGGCACTGCATTCATCTGAACTCTGAAGTGAGGAAGAAAAAAGCTATGAATCACATCGCGTGAATTTATCTGCATATCAATTGGTACACCAACAGGGAAATGCAATTCTGAAGCAATCTGATCATCAGCCGCAGCTTTATCTGTTGAATCAACTCCAAGTGGGTTTGAATCATTGATTTTTAAGAAAGATGAACTTCCTAATTTATTGTCGGCACCTGAATAACGTGCTGTCCAGTCAAACTGTTTACCGTAAATCTGAATCTTCAAACCATCAGTTTGATTTTGTGAATCAGTAATTTTATTCCATTCTTTTAACCCGGTGAATACTAATACCAATAATACAACAGCAGGAATAGCTGTCCAGATGAATTCCAGCTTGTTGTTGTCATGGTAATAGAAGGAGCGACGGTTTTTATTATGTCGATATTTAAATGCAAACGTGAACAACAGAATCTGTGTAACAAAAAACACGAAGAATAGAATGATCCAGTTAATGTTCATCAGATTATCGATGGCCACACCATGTTCAGATGCCGATTCCGGTAAAAGGAAATGCCTGTACGCGAAAATCATATATATCATCAGTGCCATTCCAACCCATAGAAATCCTACCAGCAATTTGCTGTTAAGCCGGTTATCGCGATCCTGCTCTGCTTCTTCATCTTCTTCTGCCAGCTTCGATGCCAGTTGTGCAACGTTGGCCAGGCGCACCAGAACAAGTACGCTAAAAACCAGGGCAAGTATCCAGAGTAAAGTCATATCTTTTAGTTAATAGTTAATAGTTAATGATAATTTAAATTTAATAAATCGTAAATCATAAATCGTAAATCATAAATCATTAAATAACATGATGAAGGCTTTCTTCCATCATCGGGTGATTTTTTACTACCAATGGTGCTTTGCTTAAGTGATATTGTACTACATACATAAACATTCCAAGGAATCCAATAGTTGTTCCGATCTCCATCCATCCAACATGACCAAAGAACATTTCTCCTCCATGACCTGCCTGTACCATGCTTCCTGGTATCACCATGATATAGGTATCCATCCAGTGACCAATAAACAGTAATATTGCCATTCCCATTAATAAGTACAACTTACGTTTTGCATCTCTCGTCATTAATACAATGAACGGACAAATGAAATTAATAAAGAAAGAGCCTAACCATAATCCTCTGTAATGATCCTGACGTAATTCAAAATAAGTAATTTCTTCAGGGATATTAGAATACCAAATCAACATGAACTGTGCAAACCATAAGTAGGTCCAGAAGATGCTAAAGGCAAACATAAACTTTCCGATATCGTGTAAGTGATGTTCGTTAACTTCCGGAAGATATCCTTTCGACTTAAGATAAGCGACTGTAAAAACCAAAACAGCTATACTGGTAACAAACATACCGGCAAATGTGTACCATCCAAATAAAGTACTGAACCAATGTGTTTCAATTGACATTACAAAATCCCAGGCAGCGGTTGATGATGTTACAGCAAATAATACAAGGAAAGCGGCTCCATATCTTTTTATCTTAAGATAATTTGCTTCAGCACCTGCAAGATCATTGTCCATCTTTCTTGATTCTTTGCGGAAGAAATATGCGAAACCATACCATATGATGAAATATGCAATCACTCTTATCCAGAAAAATGCAGGATTCAGATAACCTGACTTACCTGCAATAATTGCATCATAATCAGGATTCGGCTGTCCATTCGGAAGTTTCTCAATAAGGATATCTGAATGCATCCAGTGATAAAGATAATGACCCCCTAAAGCAATTATCAGTATCATTATTACACCGGCAAAAGCAAGGTATTGACTGATTGCTTCGAGCACTCTTTTAATGACAGCACTCCATCCTACTTCCGCAACATATTGAAGAGCGAGAAAAAAGGTTGCTCCCAATGCTATTACCATAAAATAAAAGTTGTTCATTAATAGATTGCCCCATGTCTGGTGATGATGTGTGGCGAACTGAGCTACAACAGCTACAAGGCCAATAATAATCATCGCTATTGCAATGATCTTATTCCTCGACTTAAATTCGTAAGGCTGTGTACTCGTTACTTCTATTTGATGATGACCGTGACCCATCGTAATTTTGTTTTTCGGTTTTACTGGTTAACTAAATTATTTTGTTGCCGAAGCAGTTGATGCTGCCGCAGCGGTATCTGCAGGTGCTGTGGTACTTGCACCACCTTGCATCAATGTTTTAACGTAAGCAATTACTTTCCATCTTTCTTCCGGATTTAACTGTGATGCATGTGAACCCATCAGGTTAACTCCATAAGTGATGGTATGATAAATTTTTCCGTCGGTAAGATCTTTAACATCTCCACCACGTGACGATTTTCCTACTGTATAGCTTGGTGGAGGGGGGAATTTACCCGTTGCTATTAATGAACCATCAGCCTGTCCGGTTTCACCGTGGCAATGCATACACATAATTGTATAAAGTTGCTTTCCATGTGCAAGCGTCATGGAATCCGCTACTAAAGGATTTTTTACATCACGTCCGGCCGCTTCATAGCCTTCTGTAGTTGATGGATAAGGGAAAAAAGCATATCCACGTGGAAGTGATCCTTCCACCGGTTTCTGCATAGTAAGGCTATCCTTGAAATTCGGATTTGCAGAATACACCTCATAACTTGGTGAACGATACATGTCAGGCATGTATTCCAGT
>JANOBN010000149.1:0-2090 GCA_031411675.1 Bacteroidota bacterium
CTAAAAAACCATCAGGTTTAAAAGCAGCCGGCGGCTTTAAATACAAATCATCAATAAAACCAATCAACGAGGCTTTAGTAGTTAACCAATTCTCCTTCCCTCTCCTTTGGAGAGGGGTTGGGGTGAGGTTTACCTGATCAGCACAGCCGTTCCCTTCCTTTCCAATTTGGCATTCTTATAATCGGTTCCCTGTGCGTACCATACATAAGTGCCTGGTGCCTGGTCGGCACCACCAAATGTACCATCCCATCCTGCGCCGATATCGGAAGTGGAAAAAAGCATTTGCCCCCAGCGGTTATAAACGATAAATGCATCTACAGATTTTAACCCGAGTGCCTTTGGCCTGAGTATATCATTTGTACCATCACCATTGGGAGTAAAGGCAGTGGGTACATACAGGTCGGGTTTTATTTTAAATAATTTTACCCTGATGGTATCGGTACTGAAACAACCAATGCTGTTGCTAACCTTTACAACATAGTCAATATTATCCTGCGGCAATGCAATTGGATTGGAGATCTCTGTATTGGTTAGCCAGGTGGCAGGCGACCATGAATAAATAGTGCTGCCGGTAGCGAATAGCTGCAATGGTTGCTCAATAACAATAGAAGTATCCCGGGGCCCTGCATCGGCAATGATCCTGGCAACGTTTACGATCACGGTATCCAGCACAGCTTTGGGGCATCCGAGCACATCCTTTACAGTTACCACATATACAACACTGGCTACCGGGTTCACTGAAACAGGATCGGGAATATTTGTTGCAGTTAAAAATGCACCTGGCGACCAGGAATAAATACTGCCGCCTGATGCATGCAGCGGGGCAGATTTTCCAAAACAGATCAATGTATCAGCGCCCGCATTTGCATCCGGGTATGGTACGGTCCTGATCGTTATCTCATCATCAGCAATACATTTGCCAATACTTGCCCTTACATGATAAGTTGTTGAAGGGTCTGTTGGAATGGCTATCGGGTTTTTAATGTTTGAATTATTAAGAGTAGCGGGTGGCGTCCATACATATTTCAATCCATCACTGTTAGGCATAAGTGTAATGGCATCGGTTCTGCAGATCGTTGTATCATTGCCCAAAGACAGGGTTACAAAATTCACCACATTTACTTTTACCGAATCGCTGGTTGAGCAACCTGAATTGTCAATAAAGGAAACATAATAGGTGGTAGTAACATCCGGACTTACCAATGGTGCAAAACTATTCAGAGAACTGATGTTATAATTCGGCGACCAGGTAAGAGCTCCCGGCGAACCGGCCACAGCACTCAGCCGTAAAGTATCTATTGAGCAGATCAATGTATCATTGGTAACAGAAAAAACGGGTTTGTCAACAACAGTAATGACTTTTGTTACGGTATCTATACAACCTTTGTCACTTTCCACAATGAGTGTAGCATTATAAGTTCCGGGAAGCGGATACGTATAAACAGGATTTTTTAGCCTGCTGGTATCTGCAGAAGTTTGTGTATCCCCAAAATCCCAATGCCATGAGTTAGCCGCACCGTAATTGGCAGTAGTGATATCGGTGAATTGTAAAGGCTTGTCTTTACATATCGGTGAATTTTCGGTGAACCCCGGAAAATAACCCGGGAATACCCTTAATGGAGAGGATGAGGAATCGGAACAGCCCTGCCCGCGGTTAACAACTAATTTTAATGTATATACACCGGCAACAAGATATGTGTGTGTTGGGGTAGGGCTTGATGAAGTGTCGCCATCACCAAAGTCCCAGTAATATGTAATATTTAAAGGGGAATTGTTCAGGTTTTCAAAATAAAAAGTAAACCCGTCGCAACTAATATAAGAAGGCTCTAATTGTACACCGGCAAAATCGCAAGGCGCCACCGTAATGATAAAATCTTTGCGGTGTTCTGAAATATAAACACCGTTTCTGTAAGAACTAACACAAACAGAGACCACATATTTACCTGCATCCGGAGCTATACCGGATATGATCCCGGTACTGCTGTTTATAAATGCCTGGTTGCCCAGGGGCCTCGATCCGGAATAACCGCCTGTATATCCAACAGAGCCATAAGGTGGGGCTGACGGGGTTATGTTGCTTGCATTTGTTG
>JANOBN010000150.1:0-5387 GCA_031411675.1 Bacteroidota bacterium
GCTGGAATAATATTAATTGGTTGTTTCTGTAAACGAAATATTCATTTCCAGCAATTCCTTCAATACCGGATTATATATATCAGGGTGAATAGGCAAGTGCACTCCTTTTAATTTAATTTGATTCTTTAAAAGATGACGTGCTACAATACCTAATGGAAATCCAACTGTTTTCGCCATAGCTGTCTGGATCTGATCATCACCTTTAACTACCATTGAGGAAGTCAGCTTATGTTTACTGCCGCCAAGCATATATTCCACCAGATGTACCATCACAATCATATCTTTATCACCTTCTTTTAATACCCACTTTTTCTCCAAAAGGTTTTGCAGGATCATTGCCGCTGTCCCGTTTTTAACTCCTGTAGGTATAGCTTCAAAAATTCCTGTCGATTGCAACATCTCCATCTCTTTACAGTTTTCTTTCCATCCTAAAAAACCGGCTAACCTTTTTTCAACTGTAAGATTTGGACCGGGAGGCAAAAATGATTCAACAACATCTTTATATGTAAGCGTTTCACTATTTTCTATTACGCAATTATCATCCGTAACACCCAATTGAACAAAAGCATTCCAGGCGTTGCAAAATCCTTCCTGACGCAAGGTGCCGCGTAAAAGTGTAGGTATATTTTCTATCTGATAGTGTTTACGGTATGCCAGCGAATCACGGTTGGCATAACCTTCAAATCTTCCGGTATTAACAATTTCAATGGATTCCAGCTGGCGGAATAAACGGCTGTAAGGGATGTAATGGTACTTTCCGTTTTCTATATATTTTGCTGTGCCTTGTCCGGCCAGAATTACATTTCTGGGGTTCCAGGTAAATTTATATCCCCATGAATTATCATTCGATTCAGGAGCTATCAGTCCTCCGGTATAGGATTTAAACGAAATCAATTCCGCACCCATATCTTTCAGCCGGTGAAAAATTTCCATCGCTGACATATGATCTATTCCCGGATCTAAGCCACATTCATTCAGTAATAAAACTCCATTTGCAGTTGCAGCGTGATGCAATGACTCAATGGCCGTTGAGATATAACTTGCAGTAACCAATGATTTTTTCAGCTGTACACAATCTTCGGCGGCAATAACGTGTAATGCCGGGGGTAGCAATGAAATTACTACATCACAGGCAGCAATTGCTTTTCTTCGTTGAGATTCATTGTGAATATCCATTACCAGCACACCGGAACGGGGATGGTTATGCGTCTTTTTTATGGCTTGTTCAATTGACAAATCTGCCACAATCAGATGGTAATTATCTTCCTCCGCATGCTCTAAAAGATAGCTTATTAAGGCTCCTGATGACCTGCCTGCACCTAATAATAAAATTTCCTTCATATACTTTTCCCGTTTAACGGATCGTTATGCTTTTCTTGATTCTATATAGTGCCGCGAAAGTAACGAAAGATAGTTAGTAAAATCTTCACGGATTTGCAGGTACAATTCTTAAATCTGATAGATTTGCTCTGATTCTTAAAATAAACTTCATGAAAAAATTTGCCTTTATTTTTACCCTGGTACTGGTGATGTCCCGGGCTGTGACTGCTCAAACCTCTAATGCCATTTTATTCACGGAAAACGGTGAAAAATTTACCGCTATTTTAAATGGCGTAAAACAGAATGAGAAGCCGGAAACCAATGTTAAAATTACCGGATTGAATGCGGAGTTTTATAAGCTAAAAGTGGTTTTTGAAAATGCCTCTTTGGGGGAGAAAAACATGAATCTATACATTCATCTGGGTTCTGAAACTTCTTACAGCATACGGAAAAATAATAAGGGAGAATATGTTTTGCGTCTGGTGAGCGAAGTTCCTGTGGCACAAGCACCTGCTTCAACGCCTATGCAAACGGTTGTGATGTATCATGCAACTCCTCAGGCACCTGCAACCGGAACATACTCAACACAAACTACCACTACCACCACAAAGGAAGTAAATCCGGATAATGTCAGTGTAAACATGGGCATCAATGTGAATGATGCCGGTGGAAGTATGAGCATTCAGGCTTCCGGTATGGATGTAGAAGAAGAAACAACAACCGTTACTCATACAACTACCACCACTACAACTACCACAAGTAATGCACCTGCACCTCAAATGGTTTCTTATTTGCCGGGTTATACCGGACCAATCGGCTGCCCAATGCCAATGGCAGCAAATGAGTTTCAGGATTTTCGATCATCCATCTCCTCTAAAACATTTGAAGATACGCGGATGACCATTGCAAAACAGGTTTTAAGTGATCGCTGCATACTTGCTTCTCAGGTAAAAGAAGTAATGTTATTATTTACCTTTGAAGATAACCGTCTTGATTTTGCAAAATTCGCTTATGATAAAACATATGATATCGGAAATTACTTCAAAGTAAATGATGCTTTTACTTTTGAAACTTCAGTAGATGAACTTAATCAGTATATTGATTCACGACGGTAGTCGGTAAATAATATGGGGCAAAACAGGTGGACTACAGTTGGTGCTTTTTTCTGTTTGATAGCAGTTGCAACAGGAGCTTTCGGGGCACATGCATTAAAGACATATCTGACACCCTATCAACTGGAAATATGGAATAAGGCAGTGATGTATCAGTTTATCCATGGTCTTGCCTTGTGTTTTACAGGGATATTATCCATGATTGAAGAACAACCGATTCTGACCAAAGCAGGGTGGTTATTTACCATTGGAATTTTATGCTTCAGCGGTTCTTTATATATATTATCAACTGTTGATTTATCAGGATTTAGTGTGAAATGGGCAGGTCCGGTTACTCCTATGGGAGGGATGTGTTTTATAGCAGGCTGGTTATTGCTTTTACTAAATGGAATCAAAACAAAAAAAGAAAAATGAAAAAACACAAGTTGCCCGGAAATGGAATAACAGCGATACTGCTCATCCTCATCATATCAACAACAAGTGCCTGCAAATGCCGTCAGGATAAAAAGGCAACTGTAGTGCCTCAGGTTACTGCCGGGCAGAACGCCGTATTGGTCCCGGATAGCGCCAAAATTGCGGAGAAGCAACAGGCTATTCTTGCAGAGCCTACACACAGACTGGTTGTTTCCTTTATCAGTATCGGGGAAGGAACATTTTCAAAAGGCAGGGAACAGCTTAATGAGTATATTGAAACCTATCAGATAAAATATAAGATATACCTGAATCATGTTTCCAAAACCTGGGGCCGGGAAGGGGAGTCAGATGTTATTTTTTCACTGGAGGAGCTTACCTCCGGGCAACAAGTGGACTTTATCAATGGAATTAAGGAACTATTTAAGGGTAATCAGTTGATTCTTATAGAGGAAAACAGTCAGGCAAGAAAATACCGTTAACCCTACGAAAACCGGTTTTAAGGCAAATCACGGTTTTTTTCGGCATTATTAGGGCGATTTTCACCTTTTTACCCCTGTTTTTATGTGGAAAACCCTGTGAACAATGAGATGTTAATCATTGCACCTGCCCGATATTTTCTTTTTCTTTGCAAAAAAAATAGGATATGAACGAATACGGCCACAAAAACCCGAATACCTCTGTTGCTGATATTGGATTAAAGAATGTTTCCGCCGCATACTGGAATCTAACCCCGGCAGAGCTGGTTGAAGAAACCATCATTAACGGCATGGGAGAATTAACCAGTACAGGAGCTTTGGCAATTGACACCGGGGAATTTACCGGACGATCACCCAAAGATAAATTCTGTGTAGTAGATGCTGAAACAGATAAGAATGTGTGGTGGGGTGATATCAATATTAAGTTCGATCAGGCGAAGTTCGAAAGACTATACATGCGTATGCAGGCTTACCTGACGGGACGTGAAGTATATGTTCGTGATACCTACGCTTGTGCTGATCCACGCTATCGCTTAAATGTGAGAATTGTAACAGAATATCCATGGCAGAATCTTTTTGCAAATAACCTTTTCCTTCGCCCCACTCATGAAGAAATACTAACACTTACTACTGATTGGGTTATTGTAAATGCACCCGGGTTCTTTGCTGATCCTGCCATTGATGGTACACGTCAGCATAATTTTGCAGTAATCAACTTTACCAAGAAGATGATTCTTATTGGTGGCACCGGTTACACAGGAGAAATTAAAAAGGGAATATTTACCGTGTTGAATTATGTATTACCACAGCATAAGGGTGTGCTAAGTATGCATTGTTCTGCAAACATTGGTAAGAGTGGCGATACTGCTTTATTCTTTGGATTATCAGGTACCGGTAAAACAACTTTAAGTGCTGATCCAAACCGTGGATTGATTGGTGATGATGAGCATGGATGGAGTGATGATTCTGTATTTAATTTTGAAGGTGGTTGCTATGCAAAATGTGTAAACCTTTCTGCAGAAAAGGAACCACAGATTTTTAATGCAATCCGTTTCGGATCATTGTTGGAAAATACAGAATTTATACCTGGCACCACTGATACAGATTACGATAATATTTCTAAAACAGAAAATACCAGAGTTGCATATCCGATTAACTTTATTGATAATGCAGTGGAGCCTTCTGTAGCTAAACCGCCCAAAAATATTTTTTTCCTTACCTGTGATGCTTTTGGAGTATTACCTCCAATCAGTAAGCTGGATAAAGGACAGGCAATGTATCATTTCATCTCCGGTTACACAGCAAAAGTTGCCGGAACAGAAATGGGTATTACAGAGCCTACAACTACTTTCTCTGCTTGTTTTGGAAAAGCATTTTTACCATTGCACCCTGCAAAATATGCGGAATTATTAGGTAAGAAACTAAAGAGCAGTGATGTAAATGTATGGCTGGTGAATACTGGCTGGAGTGGTGGAAGTTATGGTGTAGGATCACGTATGAAATTATCTTATACCCGTGCAATGATTACCGCTGCAATTAATGGCGAACTGGATAAAACCGAAATGGAAACGATACCGGTATTTAAACTTCGTGTTCCTAAATCTTGTCCGGGTGTACCTGCTGAAATATTAAATCCTCGTAATACATGGAATGATAAATCAGCATTTGATCAGAAAACATTAGATCTGGCAACATCCTTTGTAAAGAACTTTGCTCAGTATGCTGATGGAGCCAGTGAAGAGATTTTGGCTGCTGCGCCCAGTGTTCCTGAGATAGCGTAAAGTCTTAAAGATGTGTATAAATTAAAAAGTCCTGTATTTTTACAGGACTTTTTTTATGCAAAGAAGCGATTTTAATTGTTGAATAATTATTCTTAATAAAACAAATCCAGAAGCTAATTTTAAGCTGGAATAGTGAATGATTAAACTACCAACTCCGCTTCTTTCAAAGCAGCAATTGCTTTGAACGGATCTGCATTTCCAAAAACACTATTACCGGCAACGAGTATGTCGGCGCCTGCACGGATTAACTCCGCAACGTTTTTCTGATCTACACCACCGTCAAT
>JANOBN010000151.1:0-1559 GCA_031411675.1 Bacteroidota bacterium
TTGGACGTGTTTTTATTGTTAAATCATGTAAAAAAAATGTAAGAAAATAGGCTTATTAACAAAATGCCTATTAAATCAGCCCAAAAACCAGCTCGTGCCATCTCTTTAACTTTAATATGTCCACTAGAAAACACAATGGTATTGGGCGCTGTAGCAACAGGTAGCATGAAGCCTAACGACGCAGCAAGGGTAGCGGGAACAAGGAGTAGAAGAGGTGGTAAATTCATAGCATGTTGCAGCGCAATAAGAATGGGTAGTACCAGTTGTATACTTGCAACATTAGATGCAAATTCACTGATGAATGTTACCATAGTTGTTATTACCAATAAAAGGATGAAAGGATGAATTCCTTTTAATACTATTAACTGACCTGCCAACCATTCACTGAGCCCACTTTGTTCAAAACCTTTCGCAATGGCAAATCCGCTTCCGAAAAGTAAAATGATATCATAAGGGAGTTTTGAAGTTTCCTGCCATGTTAAAAGTGACCTTTTATTTTCTGAGGTTGATGGAATGATAAATAAAAGTATAGCCATCGCAATAGCAACAGCACCATCCTGTACTTGCTCCGGGTAGGGCATTAATTTATTCCAACCCGGAATTTTAATAGTTCCCAGATCAAGATCTGCCCTTGTAAACCACAGTAGCGCCGTCAGTATAAAAATTCCGGCAACCTTAATTTCATCCCTGCTGAATACACCAAGATTATTATAGTCGCTAATGAAAGTGCTTTTATCAAAACTGCCTTTCATTTCTTTTTCGGGAATGCCAGCGCGAAGTATGAGCCAGGTAATACCGAGAAAAGTTAAGGACAGTGGAAAACCAAGTTTGAACCATGAAAGAAAGTTTAAGTCATGATTGGCAGGGTATGCTTCCTGATAGGCTCTGAAAAAAATCATATTCGGTGGTGTTCCAACAAGTGTTGCCATCCCACCAATTGTTGCCGAATAAGCCAAACCGATCATAAGGATCGATGCTAGTTTACGATGATGTTGCTTGTTTGGTAGCTGATGATCCAGCTGGTAAATAACAGCAAGGACTGCTGATAATAACATCATTACCGTAGCAGTATTGGAAATCCACATCGAAAGTAACCATGCTGACATCATGATGCCTAATAATATTTTGGATGGAGAATCACCCATTACTGATAAAATCTTTAACGCAATTCTACGATGTAGACCCCATCGCTCAATAGCAAAAGCCAGAAAAAATCCACCGATAAATAAAAACAATACCGGATCCATATATTGTGCAGATACCGTTTTAAGATCACTGATTCCAAGGATAGGTAAAAATAAAAAGGGTAGGAGAGAGGTTACTGCCAAATGGATGACTTCACTCAACCACCAGATTGCCACCCAGGCTGTAATTCCAGCCATTAACATCATTTTGGGATGTGCAGGATCAGGACAAGGAAATGAGGCAATTAATATTGCTGCCACAGGTCCTGTAAGCAATAATAAATTCCTTTTAAGGGCAGCTGATTTCAATTTGTAAATGATTCTAGATAAATATTATTTAATTTATGTTTATCTTGTTTTCTAAAAGATCTCCAT
>JANOBN010000152.1:0-3152 GCA_031411675.1 Bacteroidota bacterium
TTTTATTCAGGAACACGTATGTCATTTATATTAATTGACAATGCACATTTAAAGTGACCCTCCGGACATTTTGCATAACCATGTAATCCACAGGGCTTGCAATTAAGTAACTCCTGCGTTTCAATGATACTTGATAAATCAGAAAGAGGACCAAAACCGAATCCCGGAACTGTAGAGCAGAAAATGGCCGTAACAGGTGCATTTATAGCAGAAGCAATATGCATAGGCGCCGAGTCATTTACATAATTCATTGCAGCGCTTTTCATTAGTGCAGCCGTTTGTAGTATACTCAATTCACCGGCAAGATTAATCGTTCGTTCGTCACAGGCTTCTATTAATATTTGACTGCATAATTCTTTATCACCAGGCGCACCCAGAAGATAGACTGTATATTTTTTTTTCGCTGATATTTTGCGAAGAAGAGCAACCCATTTCTCCTTAGGAAATTGCTTGGTGAACCATACTGATGCTGGAGCCACGCATATATATATATCGTTTTGATAATTCCTCACTTTGGCAAAATCCCTTTCTGTCGGGTATAGCTTAGGCTTTGTTATGGTAGAGTCGGTAAACGATTCAATCAGTTTTAAACATCGTTCCGTTTCATGTTGCTTACCAATTTTTGAAATTAAATGAGGGTATCGCTTTTCAAAAAACACAGAACATGGGTTTTTATCGAAACCAACAGTATGTTTGGCATTTCCTAAAACTGTTATTATTCCTGAAGCAATAAAGCGGTGCAGGTTAATAATATAATCATATTTCGTGCTTCTGATTTTAGTGATCAGTGAAATCAGGTTTCTGTATTTATGTTGCTTTTTATCCCAGATTATTATTTCATTTATGGACGGATGATTCTCTAAAATTGATTGATTGCCTTTTCGGAGTAAAAAATCTATCGAGGAATCTGGGTAAAAAGCATAGAGTTTTTCAATAACGGATGTTGCCAGTATAACATCGCCCAGAAAAGCAGTCTGGATGATCAGAATCTTCACGTTGAAAATATTATTGGAATGACTGGAATTGCTGATTTCAAGTTAAAGCTATTTCCAGTATTTTTCGCATACATTCTTTTATCAACAGAATTAATAATTGTAGAGGTGCAATTTATAATTACAATCATCTAAGTAATCGGTTTTCTTCTTTTTTTTTCGGCTACAATAAGCTTTAATTCCCGACTCATCTGTCCGGCCATTGAAGTATTTTCCTGTGCTCTTCGGGTTAAATAAGGCAGCACAGAAATTACCGGTCCATATGGAACATATTTGGCAACACAGTAGCCGGCTTTTGCAAGGTTAAAACTAATATGATCACTCATTCCCAGTAATTGAGAAAAATAGATACGTTCATCATTATTTGAAATGCCATTTTTTTTCATCAGCTCCGTTAAAAGTAAACTACTATCTCCGTTATGTGTTCCTGCACAAATGGACATTTTCTCTATATGCTCTACACAAAATCTTAAGGCTTCATCATAATCTCTGTCACAGGCAGTTTTATCAGGTTGTATTGGAGAAGGATAATTTAATTCCTCTGCTCGCTTCCTTTCTTTTTCCATATAAGCACCACGAACCAGCTTTATTCCCAAAAAATAATTATTTTCCTTTGCATGTCTGAGTGAATCTCTTAAAAACTGAAGCCTGTCATGCCGGTATAGCTGAATGGTATTATAAACAATTGCACTATCATGGTTATATTTCTGCATCATTGCAGTTGCCATATCATCAATCGCTTGTTGTATCCAGCTTTCTTCGGCATCAATAAAAACACGCACTTTAAGTTGCGACGCAAGAGAACAAATCCTGTCAATGCGGTGGTTCACTTTCACTGCTTCTTCTTTTTCTTTTTCAGTGAGAGCCTGATTACTGCTTAACTTTTCAAGTAATTCAAGCCGCGCCAACCCGGTAACTTTAAATACACTGAATGGAATTTTCGTATCGCCACCGGCACGTTTCACCGTTGCCAGTATTTCTTCGCAGGCATGATCAAATTCTGCTTCTTCCTCTTTGCCCTCTACAGAATAGTCCAATATGCTGCCTACATTAAATCGTGCCAGATTATTGATTGTTTTATTGCATTCTTCAATAGTTTCGCCGCCGCAAAAATGACTGTAAATGGTGCTTTTTATGGCCCATTTTACCGGCAAATGAAGCTTTAATGCCAACTCAGTGAAAGAAGGGGCAAGCTTAACCACAGCAGGAATACTTATAGATTTAAATAACCAGTAAGCCTTCGTTATTTCTGAATTGCTCTTATAGGCAAAAGCGTTCTCAATGTTATCAAATGAAAGTCCATCCATACAAGCGGCAAAAATAAACGAATTAAGCAAGCAGCAGAATATGATTGATAACAGTTCTGTGTTCACGTGCCCTTTCCCTATCTTTGCTTCATATTTAAATATGCCTGAATTTATCCCTTTGAAAGACTGGAATCTGGGTTTGCAAACCCGGCCTTTCCTAATATCCGGACCATGTGGTGCAGAAACCCGTGATCAGGTATTTACTACTGCTAATCAACTGAAGCCATTGGGCGTCCATCTGTTCCGTGCAGGGGTATGGAAGCCCAGAACAAGGCCCGGCTCCTTTGAAGGAATGGGTGATGTGGCACTTTCATGGTTAGCTGAAATGAAAGAAGAAGTTGGTCTCCCGGTAACTGTAGAAGTAGCTTCTCCTCATCATATTGAGCAGGCTTTAAAGTATGGAATTGACGTTTTATGGATTGGAGCTCGTACAACCGTTAATCCATTTTTGATTCAGGAAATTGCTTCAGCTTTAAAAGGTGTTTCAGTGCCGGTTATGATTAAAAACCCGGTTAATCCTGATCTGGCCTTATGGATGGGTGCCATTGAAAGGATAAGTAAAGCAGGTATTGATAAAATTGCTGCTATACACAGGGGATTTTCCAGTTATGAAAACAGTACTTATAGAAATAAGCCCAATTGGGAAATTCCAATTGAACTGAGAAGGCTTTTTCCCGGTATTCCGTTAATTTGCGATCCCAGCCATATTTGTGGTAATACTTTTATGCAGCAATATGTTGCTCAGTTTGCATTGGATATGCAGTACGATGGATTAATGATTGAATCACATTGCAATCCGGAAGCTGCATTAAGTGATGCCGGACAGCAATTCACACCGGATGCATTGTCAGAA
>JANOBN010000153.1:0-2083 GCA_031411675.1 Bacteroidota bacterium
GTAAGAGCGCTTTCTTTGTTGTTCGCCTTCTCTTTTACTTCATTGTCATTTTCATCTACCAAGATGTTATCACTTAATTCAGCCGTTATTTTTCCTTTATCCCTCAATTTCATCAAACAATGATTCTTAGCAATCATGTAAATCCAACTTTTAAAATATTCAACTTTATATTTTTGAAGCTCATTTATTACTTTCAAAAAGATTTGTTGCACGGCGTCTTTGGCGTCATCTTCATTCTTTAGATATTTCATACTTACACCTAGCAATAACCCTGTATAGCGTTGAAGTATTATACCAAGCCATTCGTTGTTACCATCTTTGTAAAATAGCTGTAGTAATTCTTTGTCGTCTTTATCGTTGAATTTTGATGGCATAGAGACCCTGTAAGTCTGGTAGTTTTATTATAGATGATTAAAAAGTAAAAATCCATAGTTTATGTCTAATTATGTAGTACTTTTTTCTGTGTTGTTTATATTTTCGTTAGAAGGTTTTGATTTGTCGAAAAACAACATTTTTATGGCAACAATGAACAGTAATATCGCAAAACATTTTTTCAATACATCTTGAGAAACAGTGAGCGCAATCTTGCTGCCAAAATAACTTCCTATAAAGAAAGCAAATGCAATGATGGCACTTACTTTTATATCTACATAACCAGCTTTGTAAAATTGAATTACAGCTAACAAGCCAATGGGCAACAGCATTATAGCTAGCGAAGTGCCTTGAGCCATGCGTTGTGAAAACCCAATAAAAAATACCAGTGCAGGTACAATAACAATACCACCACCAATTCCCACTACGCCACTAAGCATGCCTGCTATCAATCCTATCACAAGAAGGATTACGATGGTTTGAATATCCATAGAATTTTGTTTTGTGTTAAACATTTTTTGGGAAATGCTCTTTGTACATTTTTATTGAATCTTCTATTACCTTGTAAGCTGTTTCTTTATTTTGAAAGTCATCTATTTCTACAATTTTATTTTCTAATACTTTGTAGTTTTCAAAATAATTTTTCAACACATTTATAAAATGTTCCGGCAATTCATTGATGTCTTTTAAATGATTAACCGAAGGGTCATTGGTAGCTACTGCTATTATTTTATCGTCTTTTTCGCCGTTATCTATCATTTGCATATTGCCTATCACCGTGGCTTTTACCAAGCACAATGGGGCAATACTTTCGCTGCACAAAACCAGGATATCCAATGGGTCTCCATCGTCGCCCAGCGTTTGCGGTATAAAACCATAGTTGATGGGATAATGAAAAGATGAATAGATTACCCTATCCAATTTTAATAATCCAGTGGGCTTGTCTATTTCATATTTGCAACTGCTGCCTTTAGATATTTCTATTAGTGCATTTACTTGTGTTGGTGCATCAAAGCCATAATCTGCACCATGCCATGGATGGAGTACATACATACAATTATAATTTATTAGTTTATGATTTTATAACCCATAAAAACGGCAACAATACAAATAGCTACACTAGCAAAAATATATAAACTTGCCATCAAATAATTTCCTGATTTGAGCATGAGCATATTCTCTAAACTAAATGCAGAAAATGTTGTGAATCCTCCACAAATACCCGTTGCAATAAACAATTTCATTTGTTCAGACAATTGCTCAGTCTTAATACCTAACCCGAATATCAAACCTATTACAAGACTTCCTACAATATTGATGAACAATGTATGAAAAGGAAAATTTCCTGCTTTCCAAATGCCTGCAACAAAGAAACGGAGCATTGCTCCAATACCACCACCAAGCCCAACCAGTAAAAAGTTTTTTAGCGTCATCATTTTGTAACGGTTGTGTCGCCAGAGGTATATTTAAAATCTACAGTCCACAATTTATCCTTCTTTATTATTTTTATTTTCATTGGTTGGTTCATATAGTTATTGCTGTAGTCAATAATACTAGTTGAATCATTCACATCTGTAACCGTATTGATATTATAGGAAGCTTTTTTATAAGAAGCCTTTTTTTCTACAGGCAATCTATCGTAATATGCTTTGTAAGAATCAAAAGTTTGAATGTTTTGAGAGTCCTTTAGTAGCAAAGCTTCCGCTACTTT
>JANOBN010000154.1:0-12234 GCA_031411675.1 Bacteroidota bacterium
TCAACTTGCTGCCTGTTCCAAATGCAATGATTCAATTATTGCTGGTGCCGCTGTTGCTGATCTTTTCATCAGCAGTAGCAAATAAAATAATTATAACTCTAATCATTTTGCTGTTTTTAATGGGGTACCGATATATGACAAGTGCAATTACCGGCAGGAAAAGTTATGCCTTTGCAATTTTGCTGCTCGTATTTTGCTTTCCGCTAAAAATGGGTCTTTATAGTCTGGTAGGAGGGCTGGGTGTAATGCTTTTTACAATGGGATATTATATTAATCATAAGGGAGACTTTACCAAAGCACAGTTATTTTATCTTACCCTTTTAATTACGCTTACCTGGTTCTGGCACTTATTTGCCTGTATGTCGTTGTTAGTCTTGCTGCTGAGTTATGAGTCGGTATTATTTATTTCTAATCTCCGGAACAGAAAGAGTGCAATGCAATACATAAAATCAAAATTGCCGGTATTGCTTTCATTTCTTCCTGTTGTTTTATTGATGATATCATTTTCGGAAAAAGCAATTGATTCCACAGCCACAAAATTTGCTTCAGTTAATATGTTACTGGAATGGATTTCTGATATGACAGTGATGCATTTTTTTCATACAGAAAGGGAAGGAACTATCAGGATGATTTTTTATGGTTTGCTATTATTTTCACTAATTGCAGGTTTTATCAAAAGGAAGAACCTGCCAGCTCACGCATTTGCTTTTTTAACAACCGCTATAATTATTACTTTGTTTTTGTTTTTTTTGATGCCTTTAAATTTTTTTTCCGGCGGACTAATTAATTTACGACTCTCCTATCTTGCATTGATCCTGGCTTGCCTTTTTATTGATATAGTTCTGACCGGACAATGGTTTACATTTATTAGAAACGGCTTGCTTGTTTTATTGTTAATTGTTGCATCAGTCAATGTATTTAAAAATATGTTGCCTTACAGTGCAAGGCTTAATGAACTGTTGACAGTATCAAAACATATCGAAACAAATAGTGTTGTTCTTCCCTTGAATTACACCACAGAAAACTTTGAATATAACTTTAGTTTATACCTGAGCTGCGATAAGAATTGTGTGGTATTGGATAATGCAGAAGCAGCAACGCCAAACGGGCTTATTACCTGGAATGAAAATCTGTATAAGCCAAAACTTATCGGTAACTATCTGGAATCAACAACACCGCTAATTGATCCTGAAAATTACACAAAGAATACAGGCATAAAGATAGATTACATCATGCAGTGGCAATGGACCGCTGAAATTAATGATAGTTCAACAAAGGCTGTTAATCAATTATTGAAAGAAGATTATGAACCCGTGTATGCTTCAGTAATGAATAGGGCCCGTTTATGGAAAAGGAAAGTACACCTTTAAGCATAAAAAAAGCGCAACCTGTTGAGCTGCGCTTTATATGTTAGCTTTTCTGTGTTTTAATTATCTCCGGTGCTGCTGGTTGGCTTTGTATCCACCGAGCTTACTGTAAATTCTGTACGACGGTTTAACTGATGTTCATCTTCGGTACATGGTACGCCATCACCACAATTATTAACCAGTACATTTTCACCACTCCATACTTCACGTGCAAGTTGTTTTGCATTAACACCTTTCGATATCAGATAACGACGTGCAGATTTGGAACGGTTCTCTGAAAGTCGTTCATTATAAGTTGCAGATGCTCGGGAGTCGGTATGTGAAGAGAAGTTGATAGTAACTTCCGGATGTTCCTTGAGGAATGCAACCACACCATCCAATGTTTTAGCTGCATCAGCACGAATCGTATATTTGTCAAGATCATAATAAATGATGCTATACCAGTCTTCCCATGGATGAATATGCTTTGCCGATTTCATTTCTACATTAAATGTTTTATCATCTAGCTGATCCTTGGCAATCGGGTCCATCATGATTACACGTGAACGATAGTTTTCTTTGCTGACTTGTAGCTGCATTCCGACATCGGCCATAATCGGCTGACGGAAACGTCCTGCTGAATCTGTAACCCCAATAATCATATCATTTAATTCATCTTTTATAGTTGCACCAACAATTGGAAGATGCGTTTCTGCATCAGTAACCATAATGGTAGCAGCAAATTTATAAGGGTTACCTAATTCAATTCTTGCAAATGGATCAGCAGGGGCAGTTCCTTTTGTGGAAACCTGAACTGTTGAGTCGCCCATATTTATTGCAGAGCCTTTAATGGTATAATCCTGATCGAAATCAGCTGCGAATTCAAAACGTCCGTTTTCTGCCGTTACGAAATTTTGTTTGTTGCCATTATTTGTAAATTCAACAGTAGCCTGATTGATGGGGTCACCGGTTTCGCGATTCACAACAATACCTTTTATACGAATTGTTTTACGTTTGAAAGAATATACATCATCATCAAATCCTTTATTCAATCTGTTTGAACTCAGATAACCAATTCTGTTTTTTGCATCGTACACCATTCCGAAGTCATCTTCAGCAGTGTTTAACGGATAACCAACATTTACAACAGGTAATAAGTGGCCATTAATTTCACGGGTATAAAAAATATCCAAACCACCGATGCCTGGATGCGCATCAGAACTGAAGTAGAGCGTACCATCTTCCATTACAACAGGAAATACTTCATTTCCTTTGGTGTTAATGGTATCACCCATGTTAACCGGTGTCGTCCATCCATTGCCTTTGCGTTCACAAACATAAAGGTCCATTCCGCCTTGTCCACCGGCCATATCAGATGAGAAGTACAGTCTTTTTCCATCAGGACTTAATGCCGGATGCGCACAACTGTAATCATTGCTGTTATATTGGAAGGAGGTTAAGTCACTCCATGTTCCTCCTGAGTTTTTTGCAGAATATATTTTAAGCTTTACTATTTTATCTTTGCTTTTATGCACTTTGCTTCCGTCAATATTATTTCTGGTGATAAAAATCTCATCACCTTTTTTATTAAAGCAAACCGGTCCATCATTATATTTAGTTTGTAGCGAGTTTGCAAATACTTCCGGTGCGCGGAATGCTTTTTCTTTACCACGTGCATGATATAATGTAAGGAATGGTTTTTCTGTCCAGGTATGTGTGCGTTCTACCATCCCTGTTCGTGGTCTGTTGGAAGAGAATACAATGCCATCATTATACATTGCCGTTCCAAAATCAGAATCAGTAGTGTTAATATCAAGTCGTGTTATTTCATAATCACTGCTGTCAGTGAAGAAACTTTTATACGTATCAAATGCACGCATAAAAAGCTGCCCCCTGCCATCGTTCGGACTTTCCACTGCGAAGTTTTCCATCCATACTTTTGCCTGTGCATATTTACCACTGTTCATCAGCATCTGAGCATAGTAGTATTTGTAAATTGTTTCACACTTTGGCATCGATACCGCTTTGGCGAACCAGTATTGTGACCGCTCACGGTTATTCGTAAGACGATAACTGTTAGCCAGGCGGAATACAGCATCTTGTATAGTGCTGTCTTTTTTCAAAGCTTTTTCATAATAGGGAATAGCTTTGGCGTAAGCGAACATTTTATAATAATAATCTCCTTTTCTTACCAGCGCTTTCTGAGCAAACAGAGAGGTTCCGGTAGTAAGAGCAAGAAGAAATAATGCTAGAAACTTTTTCATGGTGTAATCTTTTCTTATGGTTATCAGAAGTAACGTGGTGTGATGATTTTGCTTTTATCGAAGGAGAAATCGTATCCAAGGGTTACCTCATGGGTACCGGAGTTAAACTGCTGCAGATCAGTAATTGTATAGTCGTAACTATATCCTATTCTTAATTGACGGTTTACCTGGAAAGAGAGGATGGCTGCCCATGAATCTTTTGTTCGGTAGGATGCACCCAGCCAGATTGTTTCTTTCAGTAGTGCATTCACTCCAACTTCTGCTTCCAGTGGTGCACCGGCAACAGCCTTCACCATAAATGTTGGTTTAAGTTTTATTTCATCAGTAGCATCATAAACATAACCACCCATCAAATAGTAATGCCAGTAAGGAAGATGTACTTCATTACTTACCATATCAGTTGCGTTTAAGTCTATCTTATTCTGAAGCATTCTTGGGATAGAGATACCTGCATAATATTTTTTAGAGAAATAGTAAAGCCCGAAACCTGCGTTTGGCAGATAAAGTTTTGGAGTATTGGCAGAAAAGGAAGCATCACCCTGATCCTGTGTATGTATTTCCAGTAATTTCTCTTCATGATTAATTAAACCGGCCTGAAGTCCCATAGACAGTACGGCATCATCATGAACCGGAATACGGTAAGCATAATTGGCAAAAACAGCCATATCATGTGTTACCCCTATTTTTTCATTCATTAATGAAAGGCCAACCCCTATTTTTTTGTTTCGTAAAGGAGCGTGCGCACTAAATGTTTGTGTAACCGGAGCTCCTTCAATACCCACCCATTGATTACGATATACACCTGTTAGGGAAACATTATCACGACTACCGGCATAAGCGGGGTTGATAAACATTTCGTTAAACATGTATTGTGTAAACTGGGGCTCAAACTGTGCCTGCGCCGTGTTCAGCAAGAGGCATACTCCTGAAAATACCAGGGATACCGACAGAAGTGTCTTCTTAATTACTTGCATATTATTTTGATTTGATTGTTTCAATTGTTTTTTATTCTGTTGTTCGTGGCCGGGATAACGGAATAATCGTACCGGTATCGTTTATACTTAATTAATATTGCTTTGTTACGTTTTTCTTTATTGTTTCTTATTAGAATTCAATATTACTTCAGGAAGTTCGTGCCATCAGTCATAAGCAATGGCATGGATGTTTCGTAATCTTACAGATGTAAGTTTTTTCATTATTTGTCTATCTTTTTAACACTACAAATCCATTTAAAGGTTTCTGCTCATTCTGCAGATCCAGGATATAGTAATAGGTTCCACCGGGTAATGTCCGGCTCATATATATACCGCTTACATTGGAGGTTCCGTCCCATCTGTTATCATACTCATGCATTTTATAAACCAGATTACCCCATCTGTTATATATAAACAGGGTATTGTCAGGATACAAGCTGAGTCCGTCAATAACAAAGTAATCGTTGGTTCCATCGTTGTTAGGTGAGAAGCCATTTGGCACATCCAGCGTGTCACAGAGCACAGAAACGGTAACAGATGCCGTAGCCTTACAACCAAAGTCATCCGTGACGGTTACTGTGTATTCAGTTGTTCGTTGTGGAGCAGCAAGGGGATTTGGAATAGTTGCATTGCTTAATCCGCTTGTGGGTGTCCATACATAGTTAACGCCTCCCCCTGCTAAAAGCTGTACCTGTTCACCGGGACATATAATAAAGCTATTGCTGATGCTAACACCGTTTAATGATCGTGTTACTACTCTTACCGGAGCAGTAGTATATGTGCCGCAGGAAGTAGTTGCTGTTAATACATAACTGCCGGGCGCCGGTGTGGTAAAGGAAGGAGTTGTTGCTCCTAACAGCGCCGCATTGTTGTAATACCATTGATATTGCACTCCCGGAATTGCTGTTGCTGAAAGAGTTGTTGTAGTCCCTGTACAAATTTCTACCGGGCCGTTTGTATTTAATGATAATGATGATTGATCGTTAATAGTAACCGTTTGCATGGCAGAACATCCGTTTGCATCCGTAGCTGTAACAGTATAGGTTCCTGAATATATATTGATTAATGAAGGCGACGTGCTTCCATTACTCCAGGAATACTGATAGGGCTGTGTTCCACCTGAAATGGTGAGATTGGCAGCACCGGAAATTCCCTGTAAGCAATTAGATGGTGTTGCTGAGGTTGTCATATTTAATACTGCAGTCGGTTGCAGAAGGTTAAAGGAGGAGTTAATTACACAACCATTGCCATCCGTTACGGTAACATTATATATACCCGGTGACAGATTATTCATGGAGGAAGAAGTACTGCCATTGTTCCAAAGAATAGCATAAGCAGGATCTCCTCCTGTTATATTAAGATTGATACTTCCGTTGTTCATACCAAAGCAGGAAACATTACTAACGGTTGATCCAACAACCAGCATTTGTTGCGGTTGAGAAATCTGAACTGTTTGAACGGATGTACAACCGTTAACATCGGTAACCGTTACTGTAAAAGTACCTGCATCAAGACCATAAAGATTCTTTGTTGTTGCTCCATTACTCCAGTTGTATTGATAGGTTCCCGTTCCGCCATTTACAGTAAGATTTATGGCACCGGAATGATCACCTGTACAATGCAGATTCTGTGAAGTGGTGGAGACCTGTAAAGCTGCTGCCGGCTGCATAACAGATGCGGAGTCGGTATGCTTACAGCCATGAGCATCTGTAACTGTGAAAACATAAACGCCACTGGTAAGATTGTTTATCCCTGCAGTTGGAGCACCTGTATTCCACTGGTAAGTATAGGGCGCAGTTCCGCCAATTACCTGACTTTGTATGGCACCTGTTGGGTTACCGGTACAATTAATATCAGTAACCGTTAAAGTATTTGATAAGGAAGTCTGAGGCTCATTAATGGTAAAGGACAGTGTTGAAACACACAACTGATTATCTGTAATGGTAACAGTATAAGTGCCCGCTTCCAGTTGCGACTGATCTTCTGATGTCACTCCATTACTCCAGTTGTATATATAGGGTGCAGTTCCTCCTGTTACCGAAACATCAATGGCTCCTGTTGCCATACTATGACAATCAACAGCTGTTACATTTCCATTTGTGGATAATGTTGCAACAGGTTCTGTGATAGATACAGCTGCATTTGTGGTGCAACCGTTGGAGTCGGTCACCAGCAAATTATAATTTCCTGCAGACAGTTGAGTTAATGATGAAGTGCTTGCTCCGTTATTCCAGTTGTAAATATAAGGCGCTGTTCCGCCTGCCACTACAACATTAATTTCGCCTGTTGCATTTCCAAAACAACTAACGTTTGTTATTGATGAGGTAGTTGCAGTTAAAGCAGCCTGTGGCTCGGATACTGTAAACGAATTGGAGAAAATACAATTGTTTGCATCAGTTACGGTAACAGTATAAGTTCCTGCGGTTAAAGAATTAATATTTTGTGTGGTGGCATTGGTGTTCCATAAAAATGAATATCCGGGAGTTCCACCGCTTATGTTAAGATCTATATTTCCTGTTGCATCACCATTACAAAGTGAGGCACTTACATTGACTGCCGCCTGTAAGAAGTTGGCAGGCTGTGTGATGGAAGCTGTACCGGCAAGTTCGCAATTTTGTGCATCTGTAATAGTATAGCTGTAATTGCCTGCTGCCAATTGTGTATTGGTAGAAGTTGTTGCTCCGTTATTCCATACATAGGTGTAAGGTGCTGTACCTCCTGTTGCTGTTATATCAATAGTTCCTGTTGAATTACTGAAGCAATCAATGTTAGTAGCTTGTGCAGAAGCAGCCAGTGATTGTGCCGGTTGATTAAGTGTTATGGTCTGAACCAGTTCACATTGATTAGCATCTTTGATGGTGGCAATATATATTCCGGAAGGCAGGTTGTTAAGAGAAGTTCCGGTATTGCCATTATTCCAGGTTACCTGATAAGGAGTGGTACCGCCACTAAGATTTAAGGAGATAGCCCCGGTATTTTCACCATGACAAGTAGGATCGGTTGATGTGACCACTGCTGCAACCGCTGCAGGGGGTTCTGTGATGATAAAGGAATCAGTCCAGGTACATCCGTTGATATCAGTAATGGTTACATTGTAGGTTCCCGCTGCTATTCCATTCAGGTCTTCCGATGTTGATCCGTTATTCCAGTTATACTGATAAGGACCTGTTCCGCCTGAAACAGTAAGATCAATTAATGCTATCTGATCATTGTGGCACAGTTCATCCGTTTTAAATGCTGAAGCTGCAAGCACTGCAGCAGGTTGTCCGATACCTGTTGAATAATTGGTAGTACAACCGTTAACATCGGTAACAGTAACAGTATAATTTCCTGAAGGAATATTTAAAAGATCTTCACTTGTTGCATTGTTGCTCCAGTTAAACTGAAATGGACCTGTTCCTCCATTCACTTGTAAATCGATAGAACCTGTAGAATTTCCATTGCAATACACCGGCTGACTAACCGAAGCAGCAGTTAACGTTTGTGCATTATATATAATGGAATAATTTCTGTTTAAGGTACAACCATTATTGTCAGTTACGTTCACTGTATAGGTTCCAGCAGATAAAGAATTGATATCCTGATTTGTGGTGCTGTTACTCCAGTTGTATTGATAGGGAGAGGTTCCACCGGAAATGGTAAGGTCAATAGATGCATCATCCATATCATGACAATTAAGATTAGTAAGTACAGCAGTTGCAGTAAGTGCTTCAGCAGGCTGGGTTACTGTATAGGAAGCAGTAGTAGTACAAGAATTGGCATCGGTAACTGTTACCGTATAGGTTCCGGAATTTAAATTGGTAAGATCCTGACCGGTGGATGCATTGCTCCACTGATAAGAATAATTAGTCGTTCCTCCGATAACATTGAGATCAATAGCTCCGGTATTTTCACTGAAGCAAAGAATGTTGGATGTTGCTGCTGTTGTTGACAATGCCTGTGAAGGTTGTGTTACAAAAACAGTATTATTAAGAACACAACCATTTGCATCTGTGATGGTAAGTGTATAACTTCCTGCAGAAAGAGAGGATAGATCCTCAGAGGTGGAACCGGTATTCCATTGATAAGTATATGGAGGTGTACCTGCTGAAGTGGTGATATTTATTGCTCCGGTAGAATTGCCAAAGCATTTTATAGCGGTAACTACTGAGGATACAGAAAGTGCACCGGCAGGTTGATTTACCGAAGCTGATGTATTAGATGAACATCCATTGGCATCAGTAACGGTAACTGTGTAAATTCCTGCGGTAAGATTCGTTAAATCCTGCTGAGAAGAACCATTACTCCAGTTATAAGAGTAAGGTGTTGTACCACCGTTAACGGAAAGATCAATACTTCCGATAACATTTCCGATGCAGTTAATATCTGTTTTAGTGGTGCTTAAGGTAAGTGAAGCTGCCGGTTGCGTAATAGTTGCAGATGCTGTTTGTTTACATCCGTTAGCATCCGATACTGTTGCTGTATAACTGCCCGCACCAAGTCCGTTAACAGAAGAGGTAGTAGCTCCATTACTCCAGCTATAGGTATATGGTGCTGTACCATTAGCGGCTGTTATAGTTGCAGTACCATCGTTTACTGCCCGGCACTTCACATTGGTAGAAGCCATCGATACTGACAATGCAGCAGAAGGCTGTGAGATGTTAATGTTAGCCGAGACTACATTACAATTATTGACATCTTTAATAGTTATTGTATAGGTGCCAAAGGGAATGTTTGGATTGGAAGCAGTAGTAACTCCATTGCTCCATAGATACGTGTACGGTGCAGTACCTCCGCTTGCAATCACTGCTGCTGAACCATTAGACAGTCCAAAACAAGAAACATTGGTTTGTGATGAAATAGAGTAGGATAAAGATGCAGCAGGTTGTGTAACAGTATAACTTGCCGAGGATGAACAACTGTTAACATCTGTAATAGTTACTGTATAGGTTCCTGCAATAAGTCCGGAAGCTGTTGATGATGATGCTCCGTTGCTCCAGGAATAACTATAAGGTGCTGTACCTCCATTTGTGGTAAGCACAACACTTCCGGTTGCATTACTAAAACAATCTGCTTTTGTAACAACACCACTTTGTGTAAGTGTAGCAGCGGGTTGTGCTATGGTATTTGATGCAGAGATGGTACATCCTTTAGTATCGGTAACAGTTACGGTGTAATTCCCGGAGGTAAGTCCATTTATATTTTGTGTGGTGGCACCATTACTCCATACATAAGTATATGGAGCAGTTCCACCATTCGCTGATAAATTTATGGCTCCTGTTGCATTACCAAAACACAACACATTAGTTTTTGTTGATGAAGATGAAAGTGCAGCAGCAGGTTGTGATATGGCAACGGATTGTTGTGTAGAACATCCTTTATTGTCAGTTACAGTAATAGTATATGATCCTGCTATGAGTCCCGAAGTGGTAGCAGTGGTATTTCCATTACTCCATAAATAAGTATAAGCCGGTGTTCCTCCTGAAGCGCTTACTGTTGCAGATCCATTGCTTAATCCATAACAGCTAACAGCCGTAGAACTACTGATGGTTGAAGAAAGTGCTGCAGCAGGTTGTGTGATGGTGATGGTTGAATTTAGGGAAGTGCAATTATTGGCATCAGTAATTGTTACAGTATAGGTTCCTGCTGCTAATCCACTTGCAGAAGAAGTATTGTTTCCATTACTCCATTGGTAAGTGTAAGGTGATGTTCCGCCGCTTCCTGTAACTGTTGCTGACCCGTTCAACAAACCGAAACAACTTACTTGTGTAGTAGCTCCTTGTGTTACAGTTAAAATTGCTGCAGGCTCTATTACGTTAATGGATGTTTTTGTTGCTGTACAATTATTTGCATCCGTAACTGTTACGGTATAATTTCCTGCGCTTAATCCATTTGCTGTCGCAGTTGTAGCACCGTTACTCCATACATAACTATAAGGTGATGTTCCACCACTTACTGTTGCTGTAATAGTTCCATCATTTCCGTTTCTGCAATTTACATTGGTAGCGGTGGTTGAAATGGAAAGTGCAGCCGAAGGTTGTGTTAAATTAGTAGAAGCTGTAGAAGTACAACCACGACTGTCAGTAATGGTAACTGTATAATTACCCGATGACATATTGTTACTTGTAGCAGTTGTCTGACCATTACTCCATAAATAAGTATATGGCGACGTGCCACCGTTTGGAGTAGCAGTTGCTGATCCCGTTGCCTGTCCGAAGCATAATATATTAACGGAACTTCCTACAGATGCAGTTAAAGCTGCTGAAGGTTGTGTTATAATTGTACTCTGTTGACTGGTACAACCGTTCGCATCGGTTACGGTAACCGTATAGTTTCCTGCACTTAATCCTGATGCAGTAGCTGTTGTGGCTCCGTTGCTCCAGAGGTAAGAATAAGTTCCTGTTCCTCCTGAAGCAGTAACTGTTGCGGAACCGTTACTTAAACCAAAACAAGATACAGTTGTTAAAGATGTAATGCTTGTTGAAAGTACTGTTGCCGGTTGCGTAATGGTTGCTGACACTTGTGCACTGCAACCATTCTGGTCAGTAGCTGTAACAGAATAGGTTCCTGCCGCTAAACCGTTTGCATTTTGTGATGTGTTGCCATTGCTCCATATATATGAATAAGCAGGAACACCATTTGCAACAGTTAAGCTGATACTTCCACTTGCAGCATTTCGGCATAACACATTGTTTTGTGTAACAGATGCTGCCATGCTATATATATTGTTAATCGTAAACGAAGCAGGCTGTGTACAACTGCTATTGTAAGTAACGGTTACTGAATAATTACCTGCACAAAGTCCTGTAACATCTTTTGTTGTTGCCCCATTTGACCATAAATAAGTATGATTGGCACCTCCGGTTACATTAAGATTAATTGCACCATTGCAGACTCCGGCACACGATGCATTTGTTGTAGTGCCTGCAACGGTAATACCCGGTGGTTGTGATATGATTACCGAAGTACTTGCTGAACATCCGCTCGGCACGTCTGTAGCAGTTACGGTATATGTTCCAGCCGGAAGATTTGTGATGTTTTGTGTAGTTGCACCATTACTCCATTGATAATTGAAAGGGGAACCATATACCGGAGTTGCTGATGCAGTTCCTGTACTAGCATTAAAACAGGATACATCCGTTGAAGCAGCTGTAAAATAGGGTGCAGGAATACTTATTGCATAAGAGTAAGTTTGAATTCCGTTCAACCCACAGGCATCATCTCTTACTGTTAATGTAAAAATATGCGGCATGCTGCTGATGTCATCAAATGTGGGAGTCCAGCAAAAATCCAGACGCGGACGTTTACCATTTACGAAATTGTATGTCGCACCTGATATACCACTGTTAGTAGTTAAAAATGCAAATTGTGATGTATCGGGATCATTTGTAAAGATACTGAAGCAAATCGGTGTATTAGGGCAAGCCGTCATCGCATATACGTTGGTGCCGTTGAAACCGGTTGCAGATGGAAGACTGTTTGAACTCACAGATGTATACACCTGCATGTCGCGCATTACACTTCCAATTAATTTTTTATTCCTGAATTCTCTTACAAGTACTGTCATGATACCAACCTCTGTTATGGAAGGAGTAAAATTCAAATCCCCTGTTATTGGATTAACAGTGAAAGGCGTGCTGGTAAGAATAGGTGTAGTGGTATTGTGAGGTG
>JANOBN010000155.1:0-1620 GCA_031411675.1 Bacteroidota bacterium
TAAAAAGTGGAGCAAAAGTGGGATGGTAAATTTAAAAATGCAAAATGTAAGGACGGAGTTTATTTTTATCACATAAAATTTGAAAATTTTGCAGATGGCCGGAAGGAGATAAAATATGGAAGCATAACCTTATTGAATTAATTATCATTATAAAAATAATAGGGGAATGATTATATAAACGAATAGAATTCATAAGAATTATTACAATAATTTAAAATTATTTCAAGTACCCTTTCTCCTTCATCTTAACCACCACTTTTTCGCCAAGATCTTTACCCCATGCCTGACCAACAGCCATCGACTCTTGTGAAACTTTCGGCAAAACTTCTATCATTTTTTTCCCTACTGGAGTTTTATAAAAGGCAATCATCTGATCAATGTCATCTTCTGTATAATATTTTTCATAAACCGGAATAATAAGGTTTACAAGGTCGTCAGGTTTTATTTCTTTGGCAAATTCATTCCAGAATTCATCACTAATGTTGCTATAATTTTCCTTAAATGCGGCGATCATTTGTGTAACAACCTGCATCCCGATTTTACCTGAACCGGTAACTTCCAACAAAGTTTTTATTTTTTCGGTTTTAGGAATTGTTTGTGAAAAACCGATGCAGGAATAACAAGAAATAAATACAAAAATAATTATTGCTTTCATATGAATAATTTTATGATTTAATTAATGGTTCATTGAAAAAATCAGGCAAGACATTCTTGTGAACGAATGTACAAAATTAACTTAAACCGGGTATCTTTATTAAAACAGGAATAAACAATATTATTTGCTTACTTTGTCCAGCAATTTCACCATAAGGCAATGCAGAATAAGAGCAGAAAAGGAACTAAAGCTACCTGGATATTTTTATTGATCGGGCTATTAATCTATGCATTACTAAGCCGAACCTGCACACCACGGGTTCCTTCAGAAAATCAGGGAAAGCAAACCCGGAATAATCGCATAGATAATAGAGAGAAAGCATTTCGACACAATACCATATATTATACAAAACATGCAAAGTGTCGTATGGAATGCCGGCATATTGATCAGGAAGAAGTAAAAGAAATATTGGAAAACGGGGCTATTAATTATTCCAAGAGTAAGCCTGATGCAGCACGTTGCCCTAAGTATGCAGTAGAAGGGATTACTCATGACAAGCAACATGTAAGAATTATAGTAGGAGATTGCGATTCACAAGCCAGCATCATTACTGTTATAGATCTTGATCATGACTTTGCTTGTGATTGTCCGGGAGATGATCATTTAAGACGAAGGAGTAATGAAAATAATTCAGTATACCTATTTCAAATGGTCATCACTTTATAAAACTCCTGCACAGAAAAAAACTTTTCAAAATGAGCAATAAATAATTGTCTGGCTAATAGTCTTTTGTATTCCTTGCTTCCGCGAATATCACTAATCGGAGAAATTTCATTTTGTAGCACCTCAAGAGCCTGATGTAAAACGGGGGTTGTAATTTCCTTTCCATTTAAAAAAGAACAGGTATTTGTCAAATATTTCGGATAAGCAAAAACGCCTCCCATAGAAGCATTTACATTCTGCAAAACGTTGTTATTAATAGTGAAACTAATGGCTGTATTTACACTTGCAATATCAAGATGAGT
>JANOBN010000156.1:0-3323 GCA_031411675.1 Bacteroidota bacterium
AATTGGGATAGGAGATGTTTATAATTTCTACAAGAAAAACACCAATGGCTTTCTTCAGGTCGGCATCGGAGCCTCTCTAAATGGGCAGGAAGTTCCAATTGCTTATAGCACAAAGGACACCATTTATAAATTCCCATTGAATTATAGTGACCACGATTCTTCTTTTTCAGTTTTCGGTATTTCACTAACAGGACTCGGAAGCTATAACGGAGAACAAAACAGAATCAATGACGTGGACGGCTGGGGGTCAATAATTACACCTTATGGAACATTTAATTGTTTGAGGGTTGTTACCGAATTAACAGGTCATGATAGTCTATATGTGGATAGTTTAAGTATTGGTTTTGGTTTTGACCGTACACTAACTCGTGAATATAAGTGGCTGGCGGAAGGATATGACGGCCCGATTTTACAGATTAATACACAAGAATTATTTGGAGGGATGGAATCGATAACTGCTATTTATTACAGAGATATTTTACAGGTTACCTCATTAGTGGAAGAACCAAAAGCAGATGATTTTAGTATTTACCCTAATCCTGCAACTAATCGCTTCCAGGTTAGTTTTAATTCTAAGGAGCCAGGAATCCATCATCTTTCAATATTGAATGCAGAGGGTCAGATATTGAGCAACAACAGCTTTAACAGCGGAAGCGGAAAAACAGTACTGGATTTTAATTCATCAGGAATTCCATCCGGTATTTATCTTCTTCGTATTGAAAACGGTTCTGATTTCATCAACAAGAAATTAATTATTTCCCATTATTAGTTAAAACACAGACGATGGTTTTTTAAAGCTGATTATATTTGCACCTGCAATGAAAGAAACCTGATTCAGCAATCATATTTTTAGATTTCTTTTTTGCCCAGGTGGCGAAATTGGTAGACGCACCACTTTGAGGGGGTGGCGCCTGAAAGGGTGTACGAGTTCGAATCTCGTTCTGGGCACCAAAATATTAATACCGGTACCATCCGGTTCACCTGCCCAGGTGGCGAAATTGGTAAACGTTGCGGTCTCAGAAGCCGTTGGAGTAATTTCCTTAAGAGTTCGAGTCTCTTTCTGGGCACAATTAAAGCCGATAAAAAGGCAATTGATTTTAAAGTACGGGTGATTTAAAGAATGATTGGAAACCACCTTTTCACTCTTATTTATTTTAAAATTGCGGTGAATTCATTTACTTAGCTGCATTTCCATCATTTAGAGTACTTATATTATAAACATTAACGCTGCAGCGCAGTTAAAAACATCATTTGATCTATTGTTTGCAATTACAGATATAGAAACCACAGGAGGTAACGCCCTTACTGATAAAATCACTGAGATAGCTATTTATATTCATGACGGTGAAAAAGTAGTAGATACCTATACCACTCTAATAAATCCGGGGCGCTCCATACCACCCTTTGTTCAAAACCTCACCGGTATTACCGATGAAATGGTTGCCGGGGCACCTTCATTTAGTGAGGTCGCAGATGATATACGCAGGTTTACCGAACCATATATTTTTGTTGCACATAGTTCGCAGTTTGATTATTCATTTATAAGGCAGGAATTTAAAGATATTGGTTATGCTTTCAGCTGTCCGACACTCTGTACGGTTTCCTTCAGCAGGAAGTTGATGCCGGGGCATAAATCCTATGGTCTTTCTTCATTATGCGAACGTCTTAACATTGATAACTCAAGTCGTCATAGGGCTACCGGAGATGCGCTGGCAACCGTTAGGCTTTTTGAAATACTGTTGGAAAGTGGAGGAAAAGAAATTTACTCTACTATCATTAAACATCCGGCAGAAGAATTGCAACTGCCGGATTGTATACGTCCTGAAGTAATGAACACGCTGCCTACCAAAGCGGGCTTATATTATTTTCTGAATAAAAATGATGAGATACTTTACATAGGCAGAGGTACTAATATCAGAAAGAGCATCATCACCTTTATTACCAAAACCCGCCATAAAAAGAGCTTTAAGATCAGGGAAGAACTTCATGATATCAGATTTGAGGAAACAGGTACTGAGGTACTTGCCGCTATTCTGGAATATTACGAATGGAAAAGGCATATGCCAAGATACAACAGCCGCTTACCTCGGCAACCTCATTTACACCGTCAGTTTACCGGCAGCGGATATGCAGTTTTCAGAGGAAGAGCCGATAATGAAGAGGTTTTTATCAGGATAAATAACGGACAGGTAACAGGATTTACTTATCAAAGCGATTTCAGCCAAACGGGTCCGGAAGAACTCATGATCTCCTTACCGGTTGACTCATATACTACCTCTGTTGTTCAGCGTGCTATCAACAGAAAATATCACAAACGAATGGTAATAACTGGTCCCTGATTTTACTTTTTTATATTGGTAGGCAAATTATATTTGTAGTATGTCAGTTCAATGCGCATCTTCCTTACTAATGGTAAAGCCCCGTTTTTTTCGCGGTAATACAGAAACCATTGCTTCTAATAGTTTTCAAAAGGAAGGAAGTATAGTTGATATAGAAGAAAAAGCGCTTGCAGAATTTGAAAATATTGTAAAACGACTGAGAAAGTACGATATATATATTCTGGAATCAGAGAATGAAGATGCCGATGTTCCTGATGCTGTTTTCCCGAATAATTGGGTGAGTTTTCATGCGGATGGAAGTATTGTTTTATATCCAATGATGGCTCCATCACGAAGAAAAGAAAGAAAGAAAAAAATTTTGGATGAAGTCGGATCAAAATTTCAATCATCAAATATTATTGATCTGACGCATTGGGAAGAGAAAGAAAAGTTTCTGGAAGGTACGGGAAGTGTGGTATTCGACCATGTGCATAAAATAGCTTATGCTTCTGTTTCTCCCCGCACACATGCTGAGGTATTCGATGAACTTTGCGCTAAGCTCGGGTATAAAAAATTTATTTTTCACGCTTTTGCAGATGGTTTGCCTGTTTATCATACTAATGTGGTAATGCATATCGGAGAGAAGTATGCTGTCGTTTGTCTGGAGGCCATAATGGATGCCAAAGAACGCAATGAACTGCGCAGGATGCTAGCCTTTACCGGTCATGAAGTTCTTTCCATTACACTTGCACAAATGCGAAATTTTGCAGGGAACATGCTCGAAATTTGCAATGAAGCAGGCAAGCATTATACATTGCTTTCATCGCAAGCCATCCGTTCACTTCATTTACCACAAATAAACACCATTGCAGAAAATTCTGAACTTTTATCTTTTGATTTATCGACTATAGAAACCTATGGTGGTGGCAGTATTCGCTGCATGGTGGCAGAGATTTTTTGCCCAGTTAAATCTGTACATGGATAATTTATAATTTCAAAAAAACA
>JANOBN010000157.1:0-3778 GCA_031411675.1 Bacteroidota bacterium
TGGTGCTCTCACTTCGCCGTTGAGCATGCATTCTGCGTTCCAGCCGTTGATACAGCCCTTCAAAACCCTCCATCTGAGCGTATGCTTCCGAAACCACTGTTATTACATCAGTATTTGAAGCAATCGTTATGTTTTTCATAACACTACTTACAGAAGTTCGACTCCTTTTGTTATATTTGTTTGGCTCCACGCCAAGGGTGGTTTAGCACCACAAGCGTTTGCCGGAATGGGGCAGAAGTGCTAAATTGAACATTTGGTATTCTATAACACCACAGCAGCAAGTCCTGCCCGTTGGCAGTCAGGTTATTGCAGCATTCATTCTGCAATGTACCAATATTACTAAAATGGTAAAATTCAGAATAGCAACAAATGACGATAATTTGAAGTTGCTTCAACTTACTTCTTCATCTCCTATGGCCGGAAACATCGGTTTAAGAATAGACAGAAACCCGGATTTTTTTGCCCTTTTGAAATTGCGGGGCGACACCAAAATATTTGTTGCAGAAGTGAATGATAAAATCATAGGGTCCATATGTGTTTCACTTCTGAAAGTTTATGTGGGTGGTGAAATTTACCCGTTGCAATATATCGGCGATTTTAAAGTTGCCGATCAATACAGGAAGCAGGGAATTGGGTTAAAACTATGCAATGAAATGGCAGACTATGTAATTTCCCAAAATTCAGACCTGGCTTTTTTGAATGTTTCATTGGGAAATTCAAAGCCTCTTTCCTTTTTTAAAAATCGCCCACATGTATCTGACTTTGATAATATAGGTATTTTTAAAATCTATCAGATTATTGGAAAAAGAATGAAACCGAAGGTTCATAAATATTCAATAGAAGAAACATTATTAAATGATGACATTGTACAATTTTTTAATAGCCATTATATCAACTATCAATTGGGTACAGTAATAACAGAAGAAAAATTTAATGCTTCAAATATTTTTATCATTAGGGAAGGTGAAAAGATTATTGCAGCAATGAGCCTGATTGATACAATGCCAGTAAAACAAAATGTGATTACCGCATTATCATGGAAATTAAAACTGGTACTTAAACTGATAAACGCTTTCAGCAGCCTTGCCGGACTTTCAAAAATGCCTTTACTTAATGAGCCTGTAAAGATGCTGTATATTAAATACCTTGCTGTTGAATCCAATAACAGACAATTAGTAAAACTACTTGTAAATTATGCAAGAAACCTTGTTTTTGAAAAATCTTATTCGTATGTTTCCATAGGATTACATGAAAAAGATAAGTTTAATGATTGTCTTTCAGGATTGCCAAAATTAACTTTCAAATCTGTAGGCATGCTACTAAGCATAAAAAATAATCGTGACCTTATCCACAAAGTAAAAAATGGTATTCCCTACGAGGATTACTCTCTGGTATAATATAAAATAAAACTTTAAATTAACTTAAAATGAATGCAACTACAAACAAACCAATCACTATTGAGGAGTTCAATGTGATCTCCGATATTTTTTCGCAGGCAATTACGGGTGAATTAATTGGCATGTCTAATTTTGCATCGCTTACAGATACTATTGATGATCCGCATGAAAAGATGGAAGCAGTGGAACATGCTAACAGCGAAAGAATGCATGCCGAAGTATTTACTTCTTATGCTAAAAAGATAAAATTAAACGTTAATATTAATTTAAACGGAGAGTATTGGGGAAATGTCCGAAAACATTTTTTGTCTTATGCCCTGCAGAAAGATTTTATAGCCTGCCTAATCATCCAAGAAGTAATGCTGGAGTCATTCGCAGTTTCCATGTACACAGATGTAGGGAATGCTTTAGGTGGCGAAGCCGGCGATCTTTTTCTAAGAATAGCTGACGAGGAGAAAGAGCACCTGGAACACTCTTCTGATATTCTTCGGGAAGAAATGCATAAAGACCCTGCTGCCTTTATCACTAAGTTCGAGGAGATTCATTTCAAATGCATGACCATTCTTGCACAATTCAGCGCTACTACAGATCTACGTGGTCATTGTGGAGTTTGCAATGGGGATTGTATGAAAGGATCACTACATCATATCGGCCTTGATATTGTAACCCTGCGTGGAAATGCAATGGCATTATATGCAGGAGCGTTGGACAATATCGGGATTCCCGGTGAAATATCAACAGTATGGCTAGCACAACTTCCAGCGTAGACTTTGCCGTAATAGGCCACCAGGATAGCTGGCAGCATATTGAAATGTTTGTTAACGGCCTTCGTTCCGACGGACAGGAAAAACTTTCAATTGAAAAAATAAAGAACATTTTCCCTTTTATTCCCCCACGCGTTCTTTTCAGAGTGAAGGTTAAATCAACTACAGGTAATGAGATAAATGGAATATACATTGACTGCTTTATAGACCCTGATAAACTGGATGCTCAATACAGCAAAGCCAACATCAGGAAAGTAATACAAGCTGCTACCTGCGCTGAAAAAGAGGGTGCATCCATTACAACACTTGGCGGATTTACCTCTATTGTACAGGAAGGCAATTTTGATTCTTTCCCACAGACTGTGACAAAATTTACAACCGGTAATACATTAACTGCTGCTTATATTGTAAAAGGAGTAGAAGCTGCTGCCGGACTTCGCAATATAGTCCTCGCAAATTCAAAATTGCTGATATTGGGAGCCACCGGAGATATTGGAATGGCATGTGTAAATTATTTTAAAAAAAGGGTAAAGCAATTGCTGATATGTGCGCGGAACCTAAACAGGCTTAAAAAACTTGCAACCAGTTTATTGGATGAAAATGTAAATATGAAGTACGATATTACATTAGATGAACTGCTGCAAGAAGCTGATGTTATAATCTGCGTAGCAAGTACTGCAGGATTAAAATTCAGGGACTCTAAAAAAAATGTGCTGATATGTGATGCCGGCTATCCAAAAAACCTAGATAAGCAAATGAATGAAAATCCTGAAGTGCAACTATTTCATGGTGGAATGGGACAAGTAAGCAGGGGGTATTATTTTAACCCTGATTATTCAAACAGTATTTACCATTACCCTGCTCCGGGCATTGCCCACGGTTGCATTCTGGAAGCGATGGTACTTGCTTTTGAAAATAAGATTGAAAGTTACTCTACCGGAAAAGGAAATATCACAACAGATAAAATAGAAGAGATATATAAAAGTGGCTTAAAGCATGGCATAACCCTGGCCCCATTCCACAATGCAAATGGATTATGGCCTGATCAAAAAATATAAGATGAAACAAGAACAAAAGCAGGTGCAATTATTCAAACTTGTATTTACGCACAACTAGGAAGATCCTGAAAGCGATCAGACGGCTTTGCGTATAAAAAGCAATGATGTTGTTCAGGCTATTACATCCGGGGGATGTAATGCACTCGGCTTTTTGCTGTATGATCCCAAAGAAATTTATTGTGTGGATATTAATCCTGCACAGTCTTATTTACTCGAATTAAAAATTGCGGCTATTAAGTCATTTGATTTTACAGATTTTATTGCATTTGCAGGATTAACTGAATGTGATAACAGAATAATATTATACAGTAAATTAAGGCAGGAATTAAGTGCTGATGCCATTGAATTTTGGGATAAACAAACTAAAATCATCAGCACGGGTTTTATCATGAATGGCAAATATGAGCGATTCATCAAACTGGCCGGCAAATTCATTTCGCTATTACAGGGCAGGAAAAGAGTACTTGGTTTGTTTGAAATAAGAACAAAACAAGAACAGGAGGCATACTTTGACAATGTATGGAATACCAGGAGGTTTAAATATATTTTTAAAATACTT
>JANOBN010000158.1:0-1773 GCA_031411675.1 Bacteroidota bacterium
GTTTGAAAGAAGCTAAAGATGTAGTTGATAGTGCTCCAAGTACTGTTAAAGAAGGTGTAACTAAAGAAGAAGCAAACCAATTAAAGCACCAGCTTACAGAAGCAGGTGCTGAAGTGGAAGTAAAATAATTTCTTCTTAAACAGTAATAAAAAGCCCCGGGTTATTCCGGGGCTTTTTTATTGGTAAATGGTTGATACTTTTGGATGATGAAAATCAATCTTGTTCTTTCCGGCGGTGGCGTGCGCGGTTTTGCTCATTTGGGCGTGATTAAGGCATTGCAGGAAGCAGAAATAGCCATTCATGCAATTTCCGGAACAAGCTCCGGAGCAGTTACCGGTGCATTTATAGCAGCAGGTTATTCGCCGGATGAGACACTGAAGATTATGAAAGAATACCGGTTGCTCCGTTTATTGAAAGGATCTTTCAGTGCAGGATTATTCAGTATGTCAAAATTTGAAGATATATATATATCCTGCTTTCCACATAATTCATTTAAGGAATTAAATATGGAATTAAATATATCTTCCACTAATATTTGTTCAGGGAAAACAGAGTTTTTTAAAGATGGTGAATTGATCCCGGCATTGCTTGCTTCTTCATCAATACCGGTGTTGTTTAAACCAATTGATATTAATGGTCAGCTATACGTGGATGGTGGTATATTGAATAATCTTCCTGTAGAACCATTGCTGGAAAAGAATTTACCTATTGTTGGCATTCATGTGAATCCGGTTGAAGAAATAGAAACTATTTCTTCTGCTTTTAAAATTATGGAGCGTAGCCTGAACCTTGCAGTTTATGCAAATATTAAGGAGCGTATAAAACATTGTGCTTTTTTGTTTGAGCCACCTGCTTTAAGCGCTTATTCTGTTTATGCATATTCTAAAGCTAATGAAATATTTAAAATAGGTTACCAGTATGCAAATGAGAAGATGCCACAATTCAAAAGGAAGGTGTTTCTGAAGGAACAGGAATAATGAATACCTATACTGTTTTGCCGATTAATTTTTTCTTATTGTTAGCATGAATTAGATAATATCAACCCTGTAAAATATTTACTTATTATAAGTCTTCTCACTTTCAAATATACTGCAAACGCACAATGGACCTCTGCCGGAAACATTTCCAGTATCAGGACATTATTAGCAGGCGCTGCTGAAGGAAATAATGTAATTTTAGCCGGAGTTATCGAATTTATTTCCATTCCATAAAATCCTGCTGATATATATAATATCGGCAGTAGTTCATGGAACCTCTCATATATATCGCAGTGGTCGGCCGGGAATATCTGGTAGTTGATATTTATGGCAAGATGTTATTTTCAGGAGTTATAAAAAAAATGGATAATACTATAAACCTGTCTTCACTTTCTTCAGGAGTTTATTACATTATTTTTGGAAAATCAAAAAGTAAGTTTGTAAAACTTTAAACTTAGCGAAGGAAGTAAAATCATAATTTAAGAATATAAAAACTTCATTGTTGCAAATCGTGAAATTAATTGCGTGACAGAAGAAGTGATTTGAAGTCCTGATATTCTTTCGATAATAAAACAGCATCTTTCTTTTTATTTTCCAGATCAGCCAGACCTGCAGGGATCTCCACTTTTATATTTAATGTTTCTTCTACCACATCATAGAATTTAGATGGATGGGCTGTTTCAAAAATAACTCCCGTACAATCTTTATTTTCTTCCTGATATTTTTTCCAGCCCAGATAACCAACTGCGCCATGAGGATCCATTACATATTTAAAATTGTTGTATACTTCTTTTAT
>JANOBN010000159.1:0-2698 GCA_031411675.1 Bacteroidota bacterium
ACCTGTCTGAAAAAGTCAGCCATGTACCATTTAATTCAAAGGTGGCATCATGCTGGTAGTTGAGTAATACCTTATTTAAGTAAATTTTGCAGCCATCAGAAATTAGTCTGGAACCCGCGTTTAAATTAATAGAGCCAGTTGTGAAATTAACAATACCTCCGATTAAGGCACTACCCTTTGAAAAACTAATTACCTGGTTGGCACTTAGCGTAAGTGGTGATAATTCTCCAAACACATTTAGTAGTGCATTTGAACCTTTTAATTCGATTTGATCTCCATGAAATAACTTTATTATACCTCCTTCTTGAATAACAACTTCTGCATTATTTTCGATAATTAATTTTGCTCCGGGGTCTAACCGTAATTCTCCGCCAGCTTCCACTACTATTTTACTATTTGGATGAACCAGCACTTCACCATTGGATCGTATCCATAAAATACTTCCAGAATTGATTTTTAAAATACCTTTTGTTTCACTTATACCAGAAATTTCACCTATTTCAAGTCCATGATTAAAAATAGAAAGATTGGAGTTATTGCAAACTGTTAAGTCGGTTTGTTGAAAGATTTTAGCATTTGAGATAACATCTATGTTTTGGGTAATAAACTCCGGTATGGCTATTCCCAAACTTTCATACGAAGAAAATCGTTTGGATACAATGACTTGTTGTATTAATGTATTTACATTAAGTGAATTTGCAATTATTTTTGAAGTAGCACATGGGCATGGTGAATTTTTATAAACGGGTGAAGAACTGCCCGGCAAAAATGCCAAACGGTAAAGATTGTAAAGCCACATAAAATCATTTCCATTCTATTCACCCCGATTCCATTGTGAAGGATCATAATTAGGATGTGACCACACCGAAGTTGTCTAATAGTATGGACTGTGGTCTCCTCCGCCATAATTATAAGGGCCGTAACATAATCCATTATTAGGGTTACTAAATGAAGCAAAATCAAGTAGTAATTCATAATCACTTTTTGGATTTAATGGGGGTGTCCCTTGCAGTATCGAATAAACAAGGTCAAAAATGGGCATAAGGTGCTCGTTTGAAATTTGCTGAATTTGATTTTGTGACCAATGTTGACTACTTAATGAAGCAGAAGCTGCAAGTGACAACATCATATTTATATTAAATTCTTTAGCAGTTAAAGTGCCATTCATTAATTCGAGTAGTGGTGAATTTGGTATGCAAAGTGGTGTTGGTGTCTGTAGGAATGGTGCAATGCATACTGAACCCTCTAAACAAACTGCATTAAATGGACTACTAACAGTGAACCCCGGGCCAAGATGAGATGGCACATCTATCCACAGATCCCTTAATTTAAAAGATTCTACTGAAAAATGAACTGGGCAAATATTAAAAGGAAACGTGTTATTAAAATAGACATCAACATCCGATTCATAATTATTACCATTAATAAATTCAGCACATTTCGCCAGTGGATATAAAAAACCCGTAACATCAGCACCCCTAAATACATGATCGCCCGTCACCGGATTCGCGATAACCCAATCCTTATCTCCATATATTAAGGGATAGAGTGTGCCGGCTATTTTCACATCTACAATTGATATATTATTTTTTGTAGAAATTATTTGTTGCATAATTAAATCAGTTAACAACTCTACTGAAGCAACTAAATTTCGTGGTGGATCGTTAACTGTAGGCTGTACAATTATCGGGTCAACAAGTTTTTTAACAAAAGCAAATCCTAAAAATAATCCTATGATTTGATCCTGACTCATTTCTGCATCCTTTATTGTGCCGCTGACAAAATCACTTGCAGTAGAACGCATATCGTCTAATGGCTCGCCAGATTTAGGATAAAAACTTTGCCAATTTTGATGGAAATTACCACGTACATCATCACGAATGAAGAACCCGTTTTGCGTTGGAGGCCAATTAATATCAAAATGTGGTTCCGCAAAGGCATCCAGACGATAAACTGCATTTATAGCATAATAAAGTTCATTCAAAGTTGCGGTTGTTGGCTGCCCTGCATTTTGGAGTAATTTATATTCAGTTGCCAATACGGCAATGTAATCTCCAAGTGAGGCCGTTACATCCCCGAAGTATAATTGATGTATTAATGATGGATCTGAATCTCTTATATTTCTTCTCGAAACAGGAATTCCTTCTCCATAATCGGGCCCTATTTTAACAAACCATTTTTTATACCTATCGCGATAATTCCAATAATTTTGAAGCCTTGCCAGTTCTGGTTGCCCAAATGCATCGAAGAAGAATAGAATAAAAATGATGATAAATAATTGCGAATTTGTTTTCATATGGTTAGGTTTAATTTAGTTAAAAGGGTATTGTTTTAAGTTTTAAAACAAAGTAAAAATATTTATAAGAGTTCTACATATAGTATATTTTGTTTATTGTAAAATAGTACTTGACTTTAATTCCCATACAATACTATCCCTGATAAGTTCCTTTTTTAAAATACCAATATTTGGTGCGATGTAGAAATCTGTTGGTTGGTCGTTTTCCGTGCTGTTTTTTTCATCATGAAAAACTACAACATTATTAATTGTTAAGGAATCATAGTTATAATATATAATGGATGATAAGTATATCGCTCCATATTGAGTATATGGATAAACTCTATGGTTTACTGCAAAAGGATGAATTAAAAGAAATGTAGAGCCTGCCACATCACCTGGTTTCACTTTTTCTCTCCAAAC